>NZ_JAGMUE010000098.1:19586-115547 GCF_019049165.1 Streptomyces sp. AC627_RSS907 | reverse complement strand
GGGTTGCGGTCCTTGACCGGCTTGACGCGGGGCGGGCGGGAGCGGCCGGGGGCGGCGGGGGTCTCGTCGTGGCGGGCGCGCCGCGGCAGCAGGTTCATGCGCCGCACCTCCCCTCGGTGACCGCTATGCCGGTCGGCGGCCGGGATCCGTCGGACGTGCGCACTCCGCTCACCCGGGCCTCGCAGAGGTACAGGTTGAACCAGGAGCCGTACGAGGACAGGCGGGCCAGCGCGGTCATCTTGGCGGGAGTCCGGTCCAGGAAGTCCTCGACCTGCCCGGTGGCGTCGCCGAGGTTGCGCGAGAGCCGGCCCAGCTCGCGGATGTCCCGGGCGAGGGGTTCCCGTCCCTCGTCGAGGAGGTCGGCGGTCACGGTGGTCAGCTCGCCCATGGCGGTGACGGCCTTGCCGAGCGGCTCGCGGTCGTCGTCGAACCCGGTCACGAGTCTCTGGAGCGTGTCCACGAGGCCGTCGAAGTCCTCCTCGCGGTCGTTGAGGGTGGTCAGGACCGTGTTGAGGTTCTTCACCACCTCACCGATCACCTTGTCCTTCGCGGCCACCGTCGTGCTGAGCGAGCCGACGTGCCGCACGAGGCTGTCGACGGTGGCGCCCTCGCCCTGCAGGACCTGGACGATGGAACCGGCGAGCTCGTTGACGTCCTTCGGGGAGAGCCCTTCGAACAGCGGCTTGAAGCCGTTGAAGAGCAGGGTCAGGTCGAGCGCCGGAGTGGTGCGGTCGAGCGGGATGGTGCCGCCGCTGTCGAGGGTGCCGGTGAGGTCTCCGCTGCCCCGGTCGAGGGCGATGTAGCGCTGCCCGACCATGTTGAGGTACTTCACCGCGGCGGTGGTCGAGCGGGGCAGGCTGCGGTCGTCGCGGACGGCGAAGGTGACCTGCGCGGTGCGCCGGTCGACGACGCGGACGTCGGTGACCTGGCCGACCTTGACGCCGGAGACGCGCACGCTGTCGCCTTCGACGAGCCCGGTGACGTCGGTGAACAGGGCCTTGTAGGTCACACTGCCGTCGCCGACGCCGGTGTTCGCGACGCTCAGACCGAGCACGGTCGTGGCCACCGCCGTCACCAGCAGGAAGGCGAGGGACTTCAGAAGTGGCCCGGTCAGCGGGCGGCGCCGGGTGTGCGCGGTACGCCGGGCCGTCATCGCAGGATCACCTCCGTGCCGCGCAGGGCGGGTCCCGCGAGCAGGCTGCTCCAGTCCGGCAGGTCGGCGGGGCGCTTCCCGCCGGCCGGGGCGAGCAGTTCGTTGACGAGGGCGTTCTCCTGCGCGGAGTTGGCCGGCCCGAGGTCCTGGTCAGCGGTGGCGGGTACCTGTGCGGCCGGCTCGGCGGGCACGCCGAGGTAGGGGACGGGATAGCAGCGCGGGCCGCCTCCGGCGTCGTAGGAGGGGGTGTCCCGGCCGGGGACGTAGGCGCCGCGCGAGGGCACGGTGGTGACGTCGACCCGCAGGCCGGGCCGGCCGGTGCCCTTGCCGAGCGCCTTGTCCATGGCCGGGACGAAGTCGGTGAGGGTGCGCAGGGTGCAGGGGAAGGAGGAGGAGTACTCGGCGAGCAGTTCCAGGGTGGGCCGGGATGTGGCGCTGAGCCGGATGATGTTGTTCTTGTTCTGCCGCAGGAAGGCGGTCATGTCCTCCGCCGTTCTCGTGGCGGCGCCGAACGTGGCGGCCAGGTCGCCTTCCTTCTCGGCCAGGGTGCCGCTGGTGGTGGTGAAGTCGGTGAGTGCCGTGATGACCTCGGGTGCGGCGTCGGCGTAGACATGGCTGACCTTCACGAGTTCCTTCAGGTCACGGTTGAGGGTGGGCAGGTGGGGGTTGAACCTGCGCAGGTGGGCGTCGAGTTGGCTGAGCGTCCTGCCGAGGTCGCCGCCGCGTCCCTCCAGCGCCCGGGAGACGGCGGACAGGGTGGCGGAGAGCTTCTGCGGCTGGACGGCGGTGAGCATGGGCAGCACGTTGTCCAGCACCTGCTGCAGTTCGACGGCGTTCGCGGAGCGGTCCTGCGGGATGACGGCACCGGCGGCCAGCGGCCGGGACGAGGGGCGCGCGGCCGGGACGAGGGCCACGAACCGCTCGCCGAACAGGGTGGTCGGCAGCATCTGCGCGCGCACGTCGGCCGGTATGTGGGCCAGGGCGCCGGGTCGCAGGGCGAGGGTGAGCCGGGCGCCGTCGTCGGTGGCGTCGATGGCGCGGACCTCGCCGACGACGACGCCGCGCAGTTTCACCTCGGCGCCCAGGTGCATCTCGTTGCCGACGCTGCCGGTCTCCACGACGACCGGGGCGGAGTCGGTGAACTGCTTGTCGTAGACGGCGACGGCCAGCCACGCCAGCAGGACGGGGACCACCAGGAACACCACGCCAGCGAGCCGGCGGCGCAGCGTCGCACCTCGTGCACCGTTCATCTCACCCCGCCACCTTCACGGTCGTGGTGGCGCCCCACAGGGCCAGCGACAGGAAGAAGTCGGTGACGCTGATCAGCACGATGGCGTTGCGCACCGACCGGCCCACGGCGACGCCGACGCCGGCCGGGCCGCCGGTGGCGCGGTAGCCGTAGTAGCAGTGGGCGATGATCACCAGCACGCTGAAGATCAGGACCTTCAGTACGGAGAGCAGGACGTCGGTGGGGGACAGGAACAGGTTGAAGTAGTGGTCGTAGGTGCCTCTGGACTGGCCGTTGAAGAGGACCGTCACGTAGCGGGACGCCACGTAGGAGGAGAGCAGGCCGATCGCGTAGAGCGGGATGATGGCGACGACGCCCGCGATGATGCGGGTGGTGACCAGGTAGGGCAGGGAGCGGATGCCCATGCCTTCGAGGGCGTCGACCTCCTCGTTGATGCGCATGGCGCCGAGTTGGGCGGTGAAGCCGGCGCCGACGGTCGCGGACAGGGCGAGTCCGGCGACGAGGGGGGCGATCTCGCGGGTGTTGAAGTAGGCGGAGACGAACCCGGTGAAGGCGGCGGTGCCGATCTGGTCCAGGGCCGCGTAGCCCTGGAGCCCGACGACCGTGCCGGTGAAGAGGGTCATCGCGACCATCACGCCGATGGTGCCGCCGATGACGCCCAGGCCACCGGTGCCGAAGGCGACCTCGGCGAGCAGCCGTTGCACCTCCTTGAGATAGCGGCGCAGGGTGCGCGGGACCCAGAGCAGGGAGCGGACGTAGAAGAGGAGCTGGTCGCCGGAGCGGTCGAGCCAGACGAGCGGGGAGGCCACCGGCCTCAGCCTCCCTTCGGCGGGACGAGTTGGAGGTAGACGCCCGTCATCACCATGTTGACGAAGAACAGCAGGAGGAAGGTGATGACGACGGACTGGTTGACGGCGTCGCCGACGCCCTTGGGGCCGCCGCGCGGGTTCAGGCCGCGGTAGGCGGCGACGATGCCCGCGATGAACCCGAAGACCAGGGCCTTCAGTTCGCTGACGTAGAGGTCGGGCAGCTGGGCCAGGGCGGAGAAGCTGGACAGGTAGGCGCCCGGGGTGCCGTCCTGCAGGAAGACGTTGAAGAAGTAGCCGCCGAGGATGCCGACCACGGAGACCAGGCCGTTGAGCAGGACCGCGACCCCCATGGTGGCCAGCACCCGCGGCACGACCAGGCGCTGCACGGGCGAGACGCCCATGACCTCCATGGCGTCGAGCTCCTCGCGGATCGTGCGCGAGCCGAGGTCGGCGCAGATCGCGGAGCCCCCGGCGCCGGCGATCAGCAGGGCGACGATGAGCGGGCTGGCCTGCTGGACGACGGCGAGCACACTGGCCCCGCCGGTGAACGACTGGGCGCCCAGCTGCTGGGTGAGCGAGCCCACCTGGAGGGCGATCACGGCGCCGAACGGGATCGAGACGAGGGCCGCGGGCAGGATGGTGACACTGGCGATGAACCAGAACTGCTCGACGAACTCCCGGAACTGGAAGGGTCGTCTGAAGATCGCCCGGCCCACCTCGGCGGCGAGCGCGAACAGCCGCCCGGTCTGCCGCAGCGCGCCGGTGATCATGCGCCGCTCCCGGCGGCGGGCAGGGGCGCGGTGGGCGAGGTGGCGTAGGTGCGTTCGATCGCCGCACGGGCCGCGGGCGGCAACCGGTCGAGCATGGCCAGCACCCGCTCCCGACGCCGGGCGACGGCGCGGCGCGGCGGGAGGCCGGGGGACGGCTCCAGTTGCGGAACGATCTCACGGGGCCCGTCCGCTCCCGGGGGGCGCGGGCCGGCGGCCTCGGCGGCGAGGGTCGCGGCGTCCTTCTCCTCCGACATGCCGATCGGGCCCTCCCGCCGGCCGGCGAGGAACTGCGCCACGACCGGCTCCTCGCTGGTGAGCAGCACCTCGCGGGGGCCGAAGGTGACCAGTTCGCGCCGGAAGAGCATGCCCATGTTGTCGGGGACGGTGGCGGCGATGTCGAGGTTGTGGGTGACGATCAGCATCGTCGCGTCGATCTGCGCGTTGAGGTCGATGAGCAGCTGGGAGAGGTAGGCGGTGCGCACGGGGTCGAGCCCGGAGTCCGGTTCGTCGCACAGGATGATCTGCGGGTCCAGTACGAGGGCCCGGGCCAGGCCGGCCCGCTTGCGCATGCCGCCGCTGATCTCCCCGGGCAGCTTGCCCTCGGCGCCCAGCAGTCCGACGACCTCGATCCGCTCCATGACGATGCGGCGGATCTCGGACTCCTTCTTGCGGGTGTGCTCGCGCAGGGGAAAGGCAATGTTGTCGAAAAGGGACATGGAGCCGAAAAGAGCACCGTCCTGGAACATGAGACCGAAGAGCTTTCGGGTCTCGTAAATGTCACGCTCCGGACTGTTGACCATGTCCACCCCATTGATGAGGACACGGCCCCGCTCCGGTTTGAGCAGTCCTATGAGGGACTTCAGGAAAACGGTTTTCCCGGTGCCGGACGGGCCGAGCATGACGCTCACCTCTCCGGCCGGCAGGGTGAGGCTCACGTCCTGCCAGATACTCTGCCGGCCGAAGGACTTGGTCAGGCCCTCGACCACGACTTCGATTCCCATATCACCTCCAAAAACCCGCTTGAGCCGCGCGTCGTGGAGCGCACGTTAGGCCGGTGCACGGTTCACTGACAACAGGTGGGCCGTCGCGTTCCTCTCGTCCCCCCGCTCTTTGTCACCGTGGAGACAAACCACGGGCCGGCCTTTGTCTCCCGGACACAGGACAGGGCCACGCGTCTCCTGGGGGGAGCGGTTCGCGCGGCCCTGCCGAAGGACGTCCGGCCCAGAAGGAGGGTGAGGCCGGGCATCTTCCGTCGCGCCTCCGAGGCGTGGGGTGGGACCCACCTGGAGATCAGCGCCGTAGTCGGCACGTTACGGCCGAGTAACCTCGGCAGGCAAGGGTGAATTCCGAGTTTTCCGCGGGATCCGGGCCAGCCGCCGGTAATTTGTCAGCCGACGGACAAAACCGCACCCCCGACTTGTCACCGTCATGAGCAACCAGGCTTCCGACGAGACACCGATGAGGGCCTTCCAGAGCCCTCGCCGCCCGTCTCCCGCCACGCCGCTCTTAGCAGCAGATGACTAAGCGGCACCGAGAACTGCTCACTCGGGAGGCCAGATTCTGTCTTTGTACAAAGAATCATGGTCGGTGCCGTTGTTCAGTTAAGTTTCCCGCAAGTAACGTCGGTGCTCGCGGTCGGGTTCACAACCGCTGACCGCCCGCTCTCCCCTTTCCATCAGTTCGGAAGCGGCCCCCTCAGCCGGTCAATCCATAAGGAGAGTTCCAGGACCATGAAGAACCTCATGAGAAGAGTCGGCGTCGTGACGGGCGCGGGTGCGGCCGCGTTCGGCATGGCCGTCGCCACAGCCTCCGCGGTCCCCTCCACCACGTGGACCGTCACCCCGTCGCCGACCAACTTCACGGCGACGAACAGCGGGAACATCGTGCTGACCGCCAACATCCCGATGACGTGTACGACGTCGTCGGCCTCGGGCACGATGCAGAGCGCCACCGGCAACCCGGCCACGGTGGCCAACATCAACGCCATCAACTTCGGCACCAGCGGCTCACCGTGCACCAGCGTCCTGGGCAACGTCACCACCACCGCGATCACCCCCTGGACGGTCGTCGTGCACGACTACACCGCCTCGACCGGCGTCACCAAGGGACACGTCGGCAACGTCAAGGCGAAGGTGACCGCCGGCGCCTGCGTCTTCAACGTCGAGGGCCAGGCCTCCGGCACCTACACCAACTCCACCGGCATCCTCGCCGTCAACAGCCTCTCCGGTGAGCTCAAGGTCACCTCGGCATCCGGCTGCGGCACGGTCGTCACCACCTCCACCAAGCCCACCTTCAAGGGCAACTACGCGGTCAAGGTCGCCGGCACCAGCACCATCCCGAAGATCGTCGGCTCCAACCCGTAAGCCACGGACGCCCGCCAACGCCCGGTCGGTTCCCCCGGCCGGGCCCACGCGGGCTGCCCGCCCCGGCCGCCCCCGGCCGCCCCGGCCGTCGCCACCGGCCCCCGGAGACCACCTGCACCGTACGACCCGAGCGGAGCGCCAGATGAGAGGTTCCCGTACCACCGCCCGGCCGACGGTCCGGGCCCGTGCCCGGAGCGCGGCGATCGCCGCGTTCGTGGTGCTGGCCGCCACCGTCCCCGCCGCGGCCGTCGCCGTCGGCACCCAGGAGGTCGACACCGCTCTGCCCTACGTCTGTGCTCTTCCCTCCGGGGAGCAGGCCGCGACGGTGCGGGTCTCGGCCACCTTCCCGGACCGCGTCACGGCCGGCCAGCCGGTCCTGCCCACGGACGTCACCACCGTCCTGGAGCTGCCGGAGCCCGCCGTGGCGGACCTCACCGCGCGGGGAGCGGCCGGCGTCCGGGCCGCGACCCGGCTCGGTGTGGCCGTCGCCCAGAACGACGCCGCCGCGCAGGCGACGTGGCGCGGCAGTGCGCCGCCCGTCGCCCTTCCCCCGTCGGGGCCCTTGACACTGACCGCGACGGGGGACGTCCCCTCGGTGACGGGGCGGAGCGCGGGCGAACTGACGCTGTCCGCCCGGGATCTCGCCGTCGATCTGTCGCTGACCACCGCGGACGGCTCCGCCACGGACCCGGCCACGCTCACCGTCGAGTGCGCTCTCGCCGAGGACGCTCCGGACGGGGGCCTGCTGGCAGCCGTACCCGTCGGACCGGAGGCAACCGCCGGTACGGGCTCACCGAGCGCGCCGCCGTCCGCGTCGCCCACTCCCTCCGGCACGCCGGGACAGCGGGACGAGGCGCCGCCGGACCGGCAGGGCGACCGCGCCCCGAAGGTCACGGAGACCGCTCCGGACGCCGCGGCCGACCGCGACGCGCCGCCGTGCCGGTACGACAGCCAGTACCCGGCCGGCCCGATGTCGCTGAACGCGTACATCACCGGCTACGCGAACGTGAAGAAGCTGGGCGGCGCCGCACTGATCCCCGTGTCCTGCGTGCTGATCGAGCAGGGGGAGCCGCAGTTCGAGTTCTACCCGGACTTCAGCGGGGCCACCATCACCCAGCACTCCGGCGGCGACCTCTACCACCAGGGACGAAAGCAGACTCCGCCCTTCGAGGCCACCTTCCTCACCTTCGGCTTCACCCCGACGAAGGCCACCATGGTCCTGGAGCAGACCGGTCCGCTGACCATCGACTCCGCCGGCACCACCGACTTCGTGTTCACCAGTACCGACACCTATGTCCGAGTGCCGCTGGTACTGCGGGTGACCTCCCTGGAGGTCAACGGGACTCCGCTGGACGTCGGCCCCGGCTGCCGGACCGAGAAGCCCCTCACCTCGCCCGAGCCGGATCCCGCGAAGCACCCCGGTGACCACCTGGTGCTCCACGGCAGGGGCGAACAGACCACCGGCGAGCCGGCCACCGGCTATCTCCTCCTGTCCGGCGGTCCGCTGACCGGCGAGGTCACCATCCCCGCGTTCACGGGCTGCGGAGCCGGGGGCGAGGACCTCGACCGCCTGCTCACGGCCTCCGTCTCCGGCTCCGGCAACTACGTCAAGCAGATGCAGGGTCAGACCTGCTTCGTCTCCGCCGAGGTAGTGAACCCGGACGAGTGCACCCCGGACCGGCAGCCGCTCAAGATTCCCCGGCCCGAACGCTGAACCGCTCTCCTCCGTCATCCCCCGTCGCGAAAGGCCACCTCATGAACCGCCTGTCCCCCGGCGCACGACTCGCCACCGCCACCGCGCTCGCCACCGCGCTCGGCGCCTTCGCCTCGATGGGCACCGCGACCGCCGCGGCGGCGCAGCCGAACGGCGAGTGGGCGCCCTTCACCCGCTGTCCCGTGGACGCGCCGGCGATGCTCGCCGCGGACGGTCTGGCCCGGACCCCGCAGTGCGTGGTGTCCACCTCTCCCAACGGCTCCATCAAGCTGGGCAAGACCACCGTGGTGACGGGCAGGACCAACCTCCAGATGGGGGTCGTGCAGAACGCCGACGGCACCAGCACGGTCGTGGCTCCGCCCAGCGGCGCGATCATCGCCGACTCGGCCACGGTCCCCGGCGGACTGCTCGGCCTGATGTGCCCGAGCAACATCCCGGCCGTCACGGCCATCTGCGAGCAGATCGACAACAGCAGCCTCAACAGGATCACGGCCACCGTGGAGTCCGTCGGCGCGCCCTACGACTTCGACCAGACCGCCGGCATCGTCACGGACCAGCCGATCGTCGCCATACCGGTCCGCATCCACCTGGAGAACCCGCTGCTGGGCGGCAAGTGCTACATCGGCACCAAGTCGGACCCGATCGTCCTGCGCCCGAGGAACCTCGACTATCCCGAGTTCGGGATGTCCTTCTTCAAGGGCGACGGCACCGTGGCGGAGGACGGCGAGATGAGCCGCATCAACCTCACCGGGGCGACCCAGAACGACAGCACCTTCGCGGTGCCCGGAGCCAGCGGCTGCGGACTGGGCCTGTTCGGCCTGATCGACGCCGCGGTCAACCTCAAGACGGGACTGCCCTCCGCCGCCGGGCAGAACAGCCTGACGCTGAACGACACCCAGACCCACCTCAGCGGCCTGACCGCTCCCGGCACCGTCGCCCCCGACGCGGGCAGCATCCTGGCGCGGAACTGGCACTCGGCCGTCAAGTAACGGCCTCGCAGCGGTGATTCTCAGCCGTCCCGGCAGTTCCGCCCCGTCTCACCGCATCGAAATGTGCACAGACTGTGTACGCCCCGACGAAGTTCGTCTAGCTTCGGCAGCCCACGCAGGCACCACCTGACTGCCGGTCACGCGCTCCTGCCCAGCCGCGGGGCGCGCGACCGGCATCCCATCGGGCGCATCGGAGAGCAAGGGACGGCCACTCATGCCTTCAACCATCAAGCCGCCGGAGGTCGGTGAACCGCTCGAGCCCCTCCCCCGGGAATTCGCGGCGTTCATGCGACCGGAGTTACCCGGTCTCATGAAGGAAATACGCATCGAGGTCACCCGAGCCTACCCCGTGTACGGTCGCCTCCTCAACGGGCCCAGCGAGGGCGCCATCCGCCAGGGCGTCGAGCAGGCCGTGTCCGCCTTCGTGGACCGCGTCGACCAACCCGGCAAGAACGCCGCGCTGCGTGACGAGCTGCTGCGCAAGTTCGGCCGCGTCGAGGCGTACGAGGGCCGCGAGCTCGACACGCTCCAGGGCGCCTACCGGCTCGGCGCGCGCATCGCGCTGCGCCGGGCCAAGGCCGTGGGCCAGCAGTACCGGCTCTCCCCCGCGCTCATCCTCGCCTTCGCCGACGCCCTGTTCGCCTATGTCGAGGAACTGGTGGCGATCTCCCGCGAGGGCTACGTCGAGGCGCAGTCGCGGACCTCCTCCGAGGTACCGGCGCAGCGCAGACGGTTGTTGCACCTCATCCTCGCCGCCCCGCCGCTGCCCCAGGCGCTGGCCGGGCTCTGCGAGGCGGCGGCCTGGCAGCCTCCGGAGCACGTCACCATGGTCGCCCTGCGCTCACCGGTGCCCGGGCACCTGGAGGCGGGCCTGGCCGACGACGTCCTGGCGGACCTGGACATCCCGCAGCCGCATCTGCTGATCCCCGGGGCACTGACCCCGGAGCGGCTGGCGATGCTCGACGCGGCCCTGGTGGGCACGCACGCCGCGGTGGGCCTGACGGTACCGCTGGAGCGGGCGGCCGACTCCGTCCGCTGGGCGCGCCGCGTGCTCCAGCTGATCGACGAGGGGGTCGTGGCCGACGCGCCCCTGGTCCGCTGCGAGGATCACCTGGTGACCCTCTGGCTGCTGTCCGACCCGCCTCTGATGTCCCACCTGGCGGCCAGGGAACTGGCACCGGTCGACCGACTGCCCTCCAGCCGCCGCGACCGCCTCGTGGAGACGCTGCGCGTGCACGTCTCGACCCGGGCGCCCGCGGAGCAGGTCGGTGAGATGCTGGGCGTACACGCCCAGACCGTCCGCTACCGCCTGCGGAACCTGGACACGCTCCTCGGCGACCGTCTCGCCGACCCCGATCACCGCTTCGCCCTGGAGGCGGCCCTGCGCGCCCTGCACCTGCGGTCCGGGGGCCGGGAGGAGTGACCGCGCCCGCGGACGGGGCCCGCCGGGGCCGCGGGTACGCCGGTGCGGGGACCGCCGGGGACGGGCCACGGCGCCGGGAGACCGCGCGTCCGGCCCCCCGGCGCGGGGTGTCGGCATATGATCGACCGCCGGAGACTGTGCACCGGGCCCGACAGCGGCTCAGCGATCCGACGTTCACAGAGCCGGTCCGGTCGAGTTGGGGTGAGATCGTGTTCTACCACGTGCTCAAGTACGTACTGCTGGGTCCCCTGCTGCGGCTTGTCTTCCGCCCCCGGATCGAGGGCCTGGACCACGTGCCGGCGTCGGGACCGGCCATCGTCGCGGGCAACCACCTCTCCTTCTCGGACCACTTCCTGATGCCCGCGGTGCTCCACCGCCGCATCACCTTCCTCGCCAAGGCCGAGTACTTCACCGGCCCGGGCCTCAAGGGCAGGCTGACCGCGTTCTTCTTCCGCAGCGCCGGCCAGATCCCGGTCGACCGTTCCGGCAAGGAGGCGGGGCAGGCCGCGATCCGCGAGGGGCTGGGCGTGCTGGCCAAGGACGAGCTGCTCGGCATCTATCCGGAGGGCACGCGCTCGCACGACGGCCGGCTGTACAAGGGCAAGGTCGGTGTCGCGGTGATGGCGCTCAGGGCCGGGGTACCGGTCGTGCCCTGCGCGATGATCGGCACCTTCGAGGCGCAGCCGCCGGGCCGGAAGATCCCGAAGGTGCACCCCGTGGTGATCCGCTTCGGGGAACCCCTGGACTTCTCCCGCTACGCCGGCATGGAGCGGGAGAAGGCGGTGCTGCGCGCCGTCACCGACGAGATCATGTACGCCATCCTCACGCTTTCCGGGCAGGAGTACGTGGACCGGTACGCGGCCGACGTGAAGGCCGAGGAGACCGAGAAGGCGGAGAAGGCCGCGAAGGGCCGGAAGTTCCCCCGGCTGCCGCAGCGCTGAGCGTCCCGTCTGCCCTCGGCAGAAGAGTGTGGCCGTGCGGGACCGGTGCGCCTACGGTCGCCGTATGACACGTGCTGTGGTGGTCGGAGCGACGGGACAGATCGGACGGGTGGCCGTGGGGGCGTTGGCCCGGGACGGCTGGGAGGTGACGGCCGTGTCGCGCGGCGGCGGACGGGACGGGGAGTGGCCCGAGGACGTGCGCGTGGTGCGGGCCGACCGGGAGGACGACGCGGCCCTGTCGGCGGCCGTCGGTGACGGCTGTGACGTCCTGGTGGACATGGTGGCCTTCGCTGCCGGGCACGCACGGCAGCTGGTCTCGCTCGCCGGGCGGGTCGGCTCGGCGGTGGTCATCTCCAGCGTGTCGGTCTACGAGGACGACAGGGGCCGCAACTTCGACACCCAGGCCGAGCCCGGCGGCTTCCCCGAGTACCCCGTGCCGCTCACCGAGGAGCAGCGCACGGTCCTGCCGGGCGACACCTCGTACAGCACCCGCAAGACGGCCTTGGAGCATGAACTCCTCGCCGCGGGAGACCGGTTGCCCGTCACGCTGCTGCGCGCGGGCGCGATCCACGGACCGCACTGCCGGACCCCACGCGAGCTGTACTTCGTCAAGCGCAACCTCGACGGCCGGCGCCGGCGCGTCCTCGCGTACGGCGGTGCGAGCCGCTTCCATCCGGCGAGTGTGCACAACATCGCCGAGCTGATCCGGCTGGCCGCTCCGCGGCCGGGCACGCGGGTCCTGAACGCCGTCGACCCGGACGCGCCGACGGTGGCGGAGATCGCGAAGGCGGTCGACGCGGTGATGGGGGTGGAGACCGAGGACGTCCTGGTGGACGGCCCACCGCCCGCGTCCACCGTCGGCGACACCCCGTGGTCGGTTCCGGCGCCCGTCGTGTGCGACATGACCGCCGCCGAACGGCAGGTGGGCTACCGCCCCGTGGTGCGCTACGCGGAGACCCTGCCCGAGACGGTCGCCTGGATCGAGGAGCGGCTGGCCGGCCGGGACTGGCGGGAGGCGTACCCGAAGATGTTCGCCGCGTACGGTGACCTCTTCGACTACGCGGCGGAGGACACCTGGCTGGCGGCGCGCCAGGGCTGAGGGCACGCGAGAGGGGGCGGCCGGTCGGGCCCGGGCCGCCCCCTTCGTTCCGTGCTTGCCGCGCTCGTTACGGCTTGGGGGTGGCGTGCGGGGCGCAGGTCACGTCCCGGGCGTCCACCTTGCCGGTGAGCAGGTAGGCGTCCACCCGGTCGTTGACGCACGGGTTGACCAGGCCGGTGACGCCGTGCGAACCGGCGTCCCGCTCGGTGATCAGACGCGATCCCTTGAACCGCTGGTGGAGTTCGACGGCGCCCTCGTACGGGGTGGCCGCGTCCCGCTCGGACTGGACGATCAGCACCGGCGGAAGTCCCTTGCCGGTCTTCACGTCCAACGGCGTCTGCTGCTTGACCGGCCAGGTGGCGCACGGCAGGTTCATCCAGGCGTTGGCCCAGGTCATGAACGGGTGGTCCCGGTGCAGCCTGGTGTTGTCCCGGTCCCAGGTGCGCCAGTCGGTGGGCCACTTGGCGTCGGCGCACTCGACGGCGGTGTAGACGGCGTTGCCGTTCTCCGAGGAGGCGTTGCCCGCGGTGTCCGACAGGTCGGGGGCGGCGGCGTCGACGAGGGCCTGGGTGTCGCCGGCGACGTACTTGCTGAAGACCGCCGCCGTGGAGGCCCACGCGGAGTCGTAGTACGGGGCGCTCTGGAAGAAGGAGATCAGCTCGGCCGGGCCGACGACCCCGCCGAGGGGGTTCTTCTCGGCGGTGGCGCGGAGCTTGAGCCACTGCTCCTGGACCTCGGCACGGGTGTCCCCGAGGTGGTAGGTCGCGTCGTTCTTCGCGACCCAGTCCTGCCAGTCCTTCCAGCGTCCCTCGAAGGCGACGTCCTGGTCGAGGTTGGCCTGGTACCAGATCTTGTCGCGGGACGGGTTGACGACGCTGTCGACGACCATCCGGCGCACGTGGTCCGGGAAGAGGGTGCCGTAGACGGCGCCGAGGTAGGTGCCGTAGGAGACGCCGAGGTAGTTGAGCTTCTTCTCGCCGAGGGCGGCGCGGATGACGTCGAGGTCGCGCGCGGTGTTCGGCGTGGTCATGTGGGGCAGCATGGCGCCGCTGCGCTCGTAGCAGCCCTCGGCGTACTCGCGGGCGAGCTCCCGCTGGGCCTGCTTGTCGGCCTCGGAGCGGGGCACGGGGTCCATCTTGGGCGCCTTGACGAACTCCTGCGGGTCGACGCAGGAGATGGGCGTGGACTTGCCGACGCCGCGCGGGTCGAAGCCGACGAAGTCGTAGGCCTTGGCCGTGTCGGCCCAGACCGCGCTCTTGCTCGTGACGCGGGCCGGGAAGCGCAGTCCGGAGCCGCCGGGACCGCCGGGGTTGTAGATGAGCGCGCCCTGGCGCTCGGCCGGGGTGCCGGTGTTGCCGATGCGGTCGACGGCGAGCTTGATCTGCTTGCCGAACGGCTTGGCGTAGTCGAGCGGCACCGTCACGTAGCCGCACTGGATGGGCTTGGGCAGGTTCCAGTCGGCGGGGCAGTCCTGCCAGTCGATGCCGGCCCGGGCGGCGCGGGCCGCGGCGATGGCGGCCCCGCGGGCCTCGCGGTCCGGGCCCTTGGCGTGTCCGTGGCCGGTGGCCGGACTGGCGCTCGCGGCGGGCGCCGCGACGGCTCCGGCTATCAGCGTGGCCGTGACCAGCGCCCCGGCGGATCCGAGCGCCGCCGCCCTCCGCCCCAGTCTGCTCTTCCTCAAGTGGCCCTCCGAACATGGTTGCGACACGTACGGGGATCCTCGCGGCTGTGCGTCATCCGAGAACAGAGGCAGTACTACTTCTTTGCCAATCCGATAAACGGATGCACACGTTCGGTCTACGGGGCCTCAGTCCAGCGAGGCCAGCGCCTCGTCCAGCAGCCGCCGCAGCCTCAGCGCGTCCGGCGCCACGGCCGTCACCAGCGCGGCGGGCCCGGCGAGGGGCATCACGGCCGCGCCCGGCCCGACCACGAGCGGCGTCGGCGGCGCGGCCTCGAACTCCGGGCGTACGACGACGAGCTGACCGACGGCACGGTGACCCGCCAGGCCCGCGGGACCGTCCCAGCCGCCCGGGGCGCCCGGTCCGCAGGCCAGTTCCTGGACGAGCACGCACCGGCCGGCGATCCGTACGGCAAGACGGCTGGTGAGGCGCCCCGGTTCCTCGCCGGTCCGCCCGAGCACCTGCTCCTCGCGCAGCAGCAGCCGACCCGTGGCGGCGAGGTCGACGCGGGTGGTGACGTACAGGTCACTGCCGTGTGCGGAGATCAACGGCTCGGGCAGCCAGTGCAGTTCGGCGTCGTCGCCGACGGTGAGCCGGACGTCGTAGCGGGCCCCGGCCTTGTCCTGCCCCGGCAGCGCCAGGGTGGCGGCGGCCGAGCCGACCCGCAGCCGGGCACCCCGTGCCGCCTCCGCCGTGACCGTGAAGCGGTCGCCGCCGAGCGGCCCGCTCATCGCGCCGACCAGCATCACCCGGGCCTCGGCACCACTCCCCCGGGTCCGCCGCACGGCGAGCGGCCCCTCCCCCTCCAGCACGGGCAGGACGGTGCCGCCCCGGCCGTCACCGCGGGCGAGGACGCGCGCCCGCGCCCGTACGCCGCCCGGGGCGGTCACGCGGTCCACGCGGCGATCCGCGCCCGCACCCAGTCGGCGACCTCCCGGACACCCGCCTCGCTCCGCAGCGACTGGAGGACGACGGGCAGTTCACCGCGCTGTTCCTTGGCGTCGGCGGCCATCCGCGCGAGGTCGGAGCCGACGTACGGCGCGAGGTCGGTCTTGTTGACGACGAGCAGGTCGGCCGTGGTGACGCCGGGGCCGCCCTTGCGCGGGATGTCGTCGCCGCCGGCCACGTCGATCACGAAGACCTGGGCGTCGACGAGCCCTCGGGAGAAGGTGGCCGTGAGGTTGTCGCCCCCGGACTCGACCAGGACGAGGTCCAGTGGGCCGACCTCGTCCTCCAGGTCCTCGACGGCCTCCAGGTTGGCGGAGATGTCGTCCCGGATCGCGGTGTGCGGACAGGCGCCGGTTTCCACGGCGCTGATCCGCTCGGGCGGCAGCACCGCCTCCCGGAGCAGGAACTCGGCGTCCTCACGGGTGTAGATGTCGTTGGTGACGACGGCCAGGGAGAACTCCTTGCGCAGGGCCCGGCAGAGCGCGGCGACGGTGGCGGTCTTCCCGGACCCGACGGGCCCGCCCAGCCCGATGCGCAGGGCACGGCGGCTGCCGTCGGGCCGCCGGGCGTCGGCGGAGACGGCGGCGGGGAGGTCGTGGTGATGGTCGAGATGCATACGGCGACTCCTATGAAGCGAGGGCCGGCCACGCTCAGCCCGTCCGGCGTTTCGCGGACGAGGCCGTTCAGGCCGGAAGGGGGGCCTGGGGGGGCGCAGGGGTGGAGCCCCTGGGGTCGGGAACGGAAACGGGAACAGGAAGGGACGGCGGGAGCGAACCCACCTACGACGCGAACAACCGCACCGCCCAAGCCGCATGCGCCTGCGCCCCGGTCTCCAGCAACGGCGCGGACCGCGCAGGCAGCACGTCGACCCCCTCGGTCACGGCCTCCCGCCCCGCGTCCACGGCGTCCTGGGCCACCCGGTCCACCTCGGCCGCGAGCCGCGCGAGCACCCCGGTGGCGTCGAACGGATCAAGACCGAGCAGCCGCACGACCGCCGTCGCCGGCCCGCTCACCCCCTCGTGGAGGGAGCAGTACGCCGCGTCCAGCGGTCCGAGCCCGGCCGCGCGGGCGGCCAGGCCGAGAACGACCGGCTGGTGGGCACCCTTGGGGGACCGCCGTGCCAGCGCGTCGAGTTCGGGGTGCGGCCAGGTGGCACGGGCGGCCCGCATCAGCTGCCGGCCGAGTCTGCGTGCCGCCCCCCGCAGGGCGGGAGACGGAGTGCGGGCGTCGGCGGCCCCGTCGAGCTCTCCGGGATCGACACCGAGGGCGGCGGCCGCCGCGAGGGAGGCCGTGACGGCCCCGCTCGTGTGCAGCCGCCCCCGGCAGAAGTCCTCCAGGCTCGCGGCGTCGGTGACGTGTCCCGCACGGACGGCGGCCTCCGCCCCGCCGGAGTGGGCGTGCCCTCCTGCGGGGAAACGGCCGTCCGCGAGGACGAGCAGTGCCGCGCGGCTCATCTCGGCGCTCAGAACAGGAAGTACCGCTGCGCGAGCGGTACTTCGGCGACGGGGGCGGGTTCGACGAGTTCGCCGTCGATGGTCACCGCGAAGGAGTCCGCGGCGACCTCGACGCGCGGCAGGGCGTCGTTCTGCCGCATGTCGGCCTTGGTGCGGCCACGGGTGGACCGGATGGGCACGAACTCCTTCCCGAGACCGAGACGTTCCGGCAGCCCGTCCTCGACGGCGGCCCGGGCCACGAAGTTGACCGAGTTGGCGGCGGGAGCCGTGCCGAGCGCGCCGAACATCGGTCGGGGCAGGACCGGTTGGGGGGTGGGGATGGACGCGTTGGCGTCGCCCATCTGCGCGTACGCGATCTGCCCGCCCTTGAGGACGACCTGTGGCCTCACCCCGAAGAACCGCGGGTCCCAGAGCACCAGGTCGGCGAGCTTGCCGGTCTCGACGGAGCCGACCTCGTGCTCGATGCCCTGGGCCACGGCCGGGTTGATGGTGTACTTGGCGACGTAGCGACGGGCGCGCAGGTTGTCGGCGCGGGTGTCACCGGGCAGGGAGCCGCGGCGTCGTTTCATCACGTGCGCGGTCTGCCAGGTCCGCGTGATCACCTCGCCGACGCGGCCCATGGCCTGGGCGTCCGACGCCATGATGGAGATCGCTCCCATGTCGTGCAGGATGTCCTCGGCCGCGATGGTGCTGGGCCGGATGCGGGACTCGGCGAAGGCCAGGTCCTCGGGGACCGCGGGGTTCAGGTGGTGGCAGACCATCAGCATGTCGAGATGCTCCTCGACCGTGTTGACGGTGTGCGGCCGGGTCGGGTTGGTGGACGCCGGCAGCACGTTGGGCAGCGAGACCGCCGTGATCATGTCGGGGGCGTGGCCGCCGCCGGCGCCCTCGACGTGGAAGGCGTGCAGGGTACGGCCTGCCACCGCGTCGAAGGTGTCACCGACGAAGCCGGCCTCGTTCAGGGTGTCGGTGTGGACGGCGAGCTGGACACCGGATTCCTCGCAGACGTCGAGGCAGGCGGAGATCACGGCGGGGGTGGCGCCCCAGTCCTCGTGGATCTTGAAGCCCAGGACGCCGGCGCGCAGTTGGTCGCGCAGGGACTCCTTGGACACGGTGCTGCCCTTGCCCAGGAACCCGATGTTGACGGGACTCGACTCCAGTGCCGCGAACATGCGCGCGAGATGCCACGAACCCGGGGTGACAGTGGTCGCCTTGCTGCCCTCGGCGGGACCCGTGCCGCCGCCGATGAGGGTGGTGACGCCGGACGCGAGCGCCTCGTCGACGGCGGCGGGTGCGATGAAGTGGACGTGGGTGTCGATGCCGCCCGCGGTGACGATCTTGCCGTTGCCGGCGATGACCTCGGTCTCGGGGCCGATGACGAGGTCGGGGTGGACGCCGTCCATGGTGTCCGGGTTGCCGGACTTGCCGATGCCGGTGATGCGGCCGTCGCGGATGCCGATGTCGGCCTTGACGACACCCCAGTGGTCGATGATCACGGCGCCGGTGACGACGGTGTCGGGCGCGCCCTCGGCACGGGTGACGCGGGACTGGCCCATGGACTCGCGCAGCACCTTGCCGCCGCCGAAGACGGATTCGTCACCGGAGCGGCCGGGGCCGCCGCAGCGGTCCTCCTCGATCTCGACGAGCAGGTCGGTGTCGGCGAGGCGGACGCGGTCGCCGGTGGTCGGGCCGAACAGGTCGGCGTAGGCGGCTCGGGAGAGTTCAGGCATCGAGGGGACCTCCGGTCTCGCCGCGCAGGCCCACCACGACGCGGACCCCCGCGAGGGGGACGAGCTCGACGTCGACCGGGATGCCGGGCTCGAACCGGACGGCGGTGCCGGCGGCGATGTTCAGCCGCTTGCCGCGGGCCGCGTCACGGTCGAAGTCGAGACCGGGGTTGGCCTCGGCGAAGTGGTAGTGGGATCCGACCTGGACGGGCCGGTCGGCGGTGTTGAGCACGGTCAGGCGGACGCTCGGGCGTCCCTGGTTGAAGGCCACCGGCTCGGGGGCGAACAGGATCTCTCCGGGAATCATGACTGCCGCGCCCGTCAGATGATCGGATCGTGGACGGTGACCAGCTTGGTGCCGTCGGGGAAGGTGGCCTCGACCTGCACGTCGTGGATCATCTCGGGGATGCCCTCCATGACGTCGTCGCGCTGGAGCACCGTGCGTCCGGAGGCCATGAGTTCACTGACCGTACGACCGTCGCGGGCGCCTTCGAGGATGTGCGCGGTGATCAGCGCGACGGCCTCGGGATGGTTGAGCTTCACGCCTCGTGCGCGGCGCTTCTCCGCCACGTCCGCGGCCACATGAATGAGCAGTCTCTCCTGCTCGTGCGGGGTCAGCTGCACTTGCCACCTCACAGGGCATCACGCCAGGACCGAGCGGTCCGGCTGCCGCGGCCACCGCGACGGCTATAGATGTAACACACACGAATACGCCGGAAGGCGCCTCGTGGTGTCCGGAAACCGCAGGTGGATCGGGGTGGAGAGTAGGTCCGCAGTGTTTCCGCCGCGTCACCTGGATTTGACCGACTGATTACCGGTGCCGCCCGCCGCCGCCCGCCGCCCGGCAGACCAAGCGCGCCATACGGCCGAATACCTTCGCCGCCATCGGGTGCGCCGCCGCCCAACCGGCCCGGTCCAAGGCACAACTGACCGACCGGCACGTGGCCGTCGCGCATCCGGCCGGGCGCGGGCGGGTCGACACCGCGCCGCACGGTGCCCCCGGTCAGGAACAGGCGGGTTCGGGCAGTCGAGGTGACAGGGATCCGAAACGGACCAAACGGCGTACCCCCTTTCGGCGTAGGAACACCTCCGGTTTCCGACCCTCCGAGGTTGCGCGACGCGCGTGTCCAAGCGGCGGAACAAGCCATTCCGCCGCAGGTCCCGGAGCCGGTCGGACACCCGGCGACGGCTCGAACCCGGGTGCGCCCCCTCGAACGGGCGAGTGGTGAGTAACAACACAAAGAGCACGTTCCGTTGGGATTTTCCCACCGGACGAGACAAGATCCGTGACTGACGACAAGCCCCCGCCGCAGCGGCGGGGCGGTCCGGGCGGACGCCGAGTCCTGCCGCCGCCCGGACGACCGGTCGACAGGAGTGGATCGGCAGGAGTGGAGGACCCAAGCACGACGGGTCGCCGGAACGGTCATCTCCGCGAGAGGTGCGCCGGGCCGAGCAGCCCTTGGGGTGAAGCCGCACTCGTGCGGCCGGGCAACTTCGCCAGCCCGAATCCGACAGGTCATCCTTCACAGGCGGCTGACGAAGGGTTGCGCATGTCCGCGCTCAATCGTGTCCCGTCCCTGATGGCCCGTGCCGGTACGGCCTCGGCTCTGACCCTCGCCGCCGTGGGCGGCTCCGTCGTGGTCCCCGGTGTCGCTTCCGAAGCGGCGGCGGTGTCCCATGCGACCAAGGCCCTCAAGATCGCGGCCTCCAAGAAGGGTGCCCCGTACAAGTGGGGCGCCACCGGACCAAGCAGGTTCGACTGCTCGGGACTGACGCAGTACTCGTTCAAGAAGGCCGGCAAGAAGCTTCCGCGCACCGCGGCCCAGCAGTACAACAAGACCCGTCACATCTCCGCCAAGAGCCGCAAGGCCGGGGACCTGGTCTTCTTCCACTCGGGCCGCAGCGTCTACCACGTCGGCATCTACGCCGGGAAGGGCAAGATCTGGCACGCCCCGAAGACCGGGGACGTGGTACGCCTGCAGAAGATCTGGACCAACAGCGTCTGGTACGGCCGGGTCAAGTAGCCGATCCCGGCAGGTGACGGTGGGCCGGGCACCGTCACCTGCCCGGATGCCGTGGGTCGCCCTCACCGCCCGGCGGCCTCACCCCTGGGGCTCAGGGCCCCCCACGACCTGCCCCGCGGCCGTGACCGGTTCCGGCGTCACCGGCCGGCCCGGGGGTGACCAGGGCAGTTCGATGGAGACGGTCTTGCCGCCCTCGCGCGTGGGCCGCACTCTCAGTCTGCCGCCGCACTCCGCGGTCAGCCAGCGGATGATCACCATGCCCCGGCCGTTGTCCTGCTGGACGGCGGCGGGCAGGCGCTTGGGGAAGCGGGGATGGCTGTCGGTGACGCCGATGCGCAGGCGTGCCTCACGGTCGAGCCCGAGGTCCACCGTGAAGGTGGGGGACTGTCCGAGCGTGTGCTGGACCGCGTTGGTCGCCAGCTCGGAGACGATGAGCCGGACGGTGTCGGACACGTCGGTGTCCGCCGGCAGGCCCCACTCCGCCAGCGTGCCGACCACATAGGTACGCGCGACGGCCACCGAGGCGGGATCGCTCGGCAGAGTGATGGATGCTTCCAGATGGTCTGCCATGGAGAAGTCGTCCCTTTCCCACGGGACCGCGGTCCGACAAGGAGCGGATGGTTCGAGTACGGTCCCGGACTGGTGCTTCGCCGCCAGACTGCCATCACCAGGGGGCGAAGGGTGGCGATCCACCAAGATATGCATATATCTGTCGCTCGAAGCGGTGAACTCTGCGACGGCAGAGCGTATTCGCGCGGCCCATAGGGAGTAAGGGAGTGGCCCATGCAGCACGGTCCCGTGGTGCGCCGCCGGAAACTGGGCGCCGAACTGCGCGCCCTGCGCACATCGGCGGGAATCACCAGCCGTGAGGCGGCCCAGCTGGTGGGATGGCACCAGTCGAAGGTCAGCCGGATCGAGACCGGGACCAGCGGTGCGAAACCGGCCGATGTGCGCTTACTGCTGGACGCCTTCGGAGTGGACGACGCCCAACTGCGCGAGCTGCTGGTGATGCTGGCGGGCTCCGACGACACGGGCGGCCGGAACCACTGGTGGCACGCCTACCGGGGGGTGCTGCCGCCCACGTACCGGGACTTCATCAGCCTGGAGTCCCAGGCGAGCGCGATGCGCACGCTGGAGACCACGGTGGTCCCCGGGCTGCTGCAGACGCCGGAGTACGCCCGTGCGGTGACCCGCGCCGCGGTGGACGGGCTGTCCGAGGAGCGGCTGGACACGCTGGTGGAGGTCCGGCTGGCCCGGCAGGACGTGCTGCGTACGCAGCGGCCCCTGGAACTGAGCGCGGTCCTGGACGAGGCGGTGCTGCGCCGGGAGGTGGGCGGGCCCGGGGTCATGTCCCGTCAGCTGGCGCGACTGGTCGAGGCCGCGCGTCTGCCCCACGTCCGGCTCCAGGTCCTGCCGTTCGCCGCGGGGGCGCACATCGGCGTCACCGGCCCTTTCGTAATTTTCTCTTTTTCGAGCACTTCTGATCTAGACGTAGTTGTTCTCGACCATTTGACGAGTAGCCTGCACCTCGAACGGAAAGAAGACCTCGAGGCCTACACCGAGGCCTTCGATGCCCTTGTGACCCATGCCCTTTCGCCCGAGGACTCGTTGGACTTCATCGCCGCGACCGCGGCAGGCGCGTAAGGAGGCACACCATGTCAGGCACCATTCGAGGCTCCATGCCGGAACTCCCCCGCAGCATCCCCGCCGGCACCGGTCTGCCCGGGGTGCGGTGGCTGCGCAGCAGCTACAGCACCGGGGCGAACAACTGCGTGGAGACGGCCCGGCCGTCGGCCGGCCCCTGGGCCGGACTCCTCGCGGTACGGGACTCCAAGATCCCGGCCGGACCCGCGCTGCTCTTCTCCCCCGAGAGCTGGGCGTCGTTCACGGCCGGGATCCACGGCCGCTGACACCGGCCGGCACCGGGCGGCGCACGGCCGTGTCACGCCGACTCATGGCCGCGTTCCGCCGATCACCCGTACGGCACGTTCGATCTGATCCCCGGAGAGGTCCGCACGAGCGGTCAGCCTGAGCCGTGAGATGCCGTCGGGCACGGAAGGAGGACGGAAACAGCCCACGGACAGGCCGGCCGCACGGCAGTCGGCCGCCCACCGTACGGCCCCCTCCGGGGAGGGCGCGCGCACCGAGACGACCGCGGCGTCCGGACGTACGGCTTCCAGCCCCAGGGCGGTCAGGCGGGCGTACAGCTCGGCCGCCACCCCACGGGCCCGCGCCGCCCGCTCCGGTTCGCGGCGCAGCAGGGTGAGCGCCGCCAGGGCCGCCCCCGCCGCGGCGGGGGCGAGACCGGTGTCGAAGATGAACGTCCGGGCCGCGTTGACCAGGTGGTCGATCACCCGGGCGGGGCCGAGCACGGCACCGCCCTGACTGCCGAGCGACTTGGACAGGGTGACCGTGGCGACGACGTCGTCCTCGCCCGCGAGTCCCGCCGCGTGCGGGGCGCCCCGGCCGCCCTCGCCGAGCACGCCGAGGCCGTGGGCGTCGTCGACGACCAGCCCGGCGCCGTGTTCCCGGCAGGCGGCGGCGAGCGGGACCAGTGGCGCCGCGTCGCCGTCGACCGAGAAGACCGTGTCGGAGACGACGACGGCGGGGCCCTCGTGCGGCGCCAGCGCCTTGCGCACGGCCTCCGGGTCGGCGTGCGCCACGACCTGGGTCGTGCCGCGGGCCAGCCGGCAGCCGTCGATCAGCGAGGCGTGGTTGCCGGCGTCGGAGACGACGAGGGCGCCGTGCGGCGCCAGCGCGGTGACCGCGGCGAGGTTGGCCGCGTAGCCGGAGGAGAAGACGAGGGCCGCCTCGAAACCGCAGAAGGCTGCCAGTTCGCGTTCGAGCGCGGCGTGCAGCTCGGTGGTGCCGGTCACCAGCCGGGAGCCGGTCGCGCCGGCTCCCCAGGTCCGCGCGGCCCGGGCCGCCCCCTCGGCGACCTCCGGGTGCCGGGCCAGTCCGAGGTAGTCGTTGCTCGCCAGGTCCAGCAGCGGCGAGTCGGCCGGACGGGGGCGCAGCCTCCGGACGAGTCCGGCACGGCGGCGCTGCCGCGCCTGCTCGTCGATCCAGCCGAACGCCATGGGCGGTCCTCCCGTTGTGTAGGCAGCGGACAGACACTAGCGGCACCGTCGGCCGTCCGAGGTGTGGCCATGCCCACACGGTGATCTGCCAGGGTCGTGCGAAGTCTCCTTGGCCCCGGGCGGCCCCTTAGGACAGGATCGGCTCTCATGGACCTGCTGAACACGCTGGTGGACAAGGGGATTCGGCGCGAGTCGCCGACCCGCGAGGAGGCGCTTGCCGTCCTCGCCACTTCCGACGACGACGTGCTCGATGTAGTGGCCGCGGCGGGCAAGGTGCGCCGCCACTGGTTCGGCCGACGAGTGAAGCTCAACTATCTCGTCAACCTGAAGTCGGGACTGTGTCCCGAGGACTGCTCCTACTGCTCGCAGCGGCTCGGATCCAAGGCCGAGATCCTCAAGTACACGTGGCTCAAACCCGACCAGGCCTCCGAGGCCGCCGCGGCGGGCGTGTCCGGGGGCGCCAAGCGGGTGTGCCTGGTGGCCAGTGGCCGGGGCCCGACCGACCGGGACGTGGACCGGGTCTCGGAGACCATCAGGGCCATCAAGGAGCAGAACGAGTCCGTGGAGGTGTGCGCCTGCCTGGGGCTGCTCTCCGACGGGCAGGCGGAGCGGCTGCGCGAGGCGGGCGCCGACGCCTACAACCACAACCTCAACACCTCCGAGTCGACGTACGGGGACATCACGACCACGCACACGTACGCCGACCGGGTGGACACCGTGCAGAAGGCGCACGCCGCCGGCCTGTCCGCCTGCTCCGGGCTGATCGCGGGCATGGGCGAGAGCGACGAGGACCTGGTCGACGTGGTCTTCGCGCTGCGCGAACTGGACCCGGACTCGGTGCCGGTCAACTTCCTCATCCCGTTCGAGGGCACACCGCTGGCCAAGGAGTGGAACCTCACCCCGCAGCGCTGCCTGCGGATCCTGGCGATGACGCGGTTCGTCTGCCCGGACGTCGAGGTGCGCATCGCCGGCGGGCGCGAGGTGCACCTGCGCACCATGCAGCCGCTCGCCCTGCACCTGGCCAACTCCATCTTCCTCGGCGACTACCTCACCAGCGAGGGCCAGGCGGGCCGGGCCGACCTGGAGATGATCGCGGACGCCGGGTTCGAGGTGGAGGGCACCGGCGAGGTGACCCTGCCGGAGCACCGGGCGACGGCCCAGGGCGGGGGGTGCGGATCGCACGGGAGCGGCGGCTGCGGGTCGCACGAGGACGGCGGCGGCTGCGGGGCGCACGAGGACGGCGGGGTCTGCGGGCACGCTCCGGCCGCGGGACCGTCGGCGGCCGGCGAGCCCCGTACCGACCTGGTCGCCGTGCGCCGCCGCGGCGCCGGAACGGACCTCGCGCCCAATGCCTGAGCCCGCGCTGACGGTGGAGGAGCTGCTGGCGCTCGACCGGCGGCACGTCTGGCATCCGTACGGCCCGATGCCCGGCCGGCAGGACCCGCTCGTCGTGGAGTCGGCGAGCGGAGTGCGGCTGCGACCGGCCGACGGCTCCGGGGAACTCGTCGACGGGATGTCGTCCTGGTGGTCGGCGATCCACGGCTACAACCACCCGGTGCTGAACGAGGCGGCGCGCGAGCAGCTGGAGCGGATGAGCCACGTGATGTTCGGCGGGCTCACCCACGAGCCCGCCGTACGCCTGGCGAAGCTCCTCGTCGACATCTCACCCGAGGGCCTGGAGCACGTCTTCCTCGCCGACTCCGGGTCGGTGTCGGTGGAGGTCGCCGTCAAGATGTGCCTGCAGTACTGGCGCTCGCTGGGCCGGCCCGGCAAGCGGCGCCTGCTGACCTGGCGCGGCGGCTACCACGGCGACACCTGGCAGCCCATGTCGGTGTGCGACCCCGAGGGCGGCATGCACGAGCTGTGGAGCGGGGTGCTGCCCCGCCAGCTGTTCGCCGACGCGCCGCCGACTGAGTACGAGGAGGCGTACGCCGATCATCTGCGCGCGATGGTCGAACGGCACGCCGACGAACTGGCCGCGGTGATCGTCGAGCCGGTGGTACAGGGCGCGGGTGGGATGCGGTTCCACTCCCCCGCGTATCTGCGGGTGCTGCGTCAGGCGTGCGACGCGCACGACGTCCTGCTGGTGTTCGACGAGATCGCGACCGGCTTCGGGCGTACGGGCGCGCTGTTCGCGGCGGAGCACGCGGCGGTGACGCCGGACGTGATGTGCGTGGGCAAGGCGCTGACCGGCGGCTACCTGACGATGGCGGCCACGCTGTGCACGTCACGGGTGGCCGAGGGCATCTCGCGGGGCGAGGTGCCGGTGCTCGCCCACGGGCCGACGTTCATGGGCAATCCGCTGGCGGCGGCCGTCGCGTGCGCCTCGATCGGGCTGCTGCTCGGGCAGGACTGGCTCGCGGAGGTCAAGCGGATCGAGGCGGGCCTGCGGGAAGGGCTCGCGCCCGCCGCCGAACTGCCGGGCGTGAGCGACGTACGGGTGCTGGGCGCGATCGGCGTGGTGCAGCTCGACCACGCCGTCGACATGCGGGCGGCGACGGAAGCGGCGGTGCGCGAAGGCGTGTGGCTGCGACCGTTCCGCGACCTGGTCTACACCATGCCGCCGTACGTCACGGGAGACGCGGACGTCGCGCGGATCACCCGCGCGGTCTGCGCGGCCGCACGGGAGGGATGACATGCCGGTACTGGTGATCACGGGCACGGGCACGGAGATCGGCAAGACGGTGGTGACCGCCGCGGTCGCCGCGACGGCGCTGGCGGCCGGCCGGTCGGTGGCCGTACTGAAGGCCGCGCAGACGGGCGTGGGGCCGGACGAGCCCGGGGACGCCCAGGAGGCCGCGCGCCTCGCGGGCGCCGTGACGGCGGCCGAGGTGGCCCGCTACCCGGACCCGTTGGCACCGGGTACGGCGGCGCGTCGGGCCGGCCGGGCGCCGGTGCATCCGGAGGAGGTGGCGGAGACCGCGGACAAGCTGGCCACCGAGCACGAACTGGTGCTGGTCGAGGGCGCGGGCGGGCTGCTCGTACGCTTCGACGCGGCCGGCGGGACACTGGCGGACGTCGCCGGGCTCCTGGGCGCGCCGGTGCTGCTGGTGGCGTCGGCGGGGCTGGGCACGCTGAACACGACGGAGCTGACGGCGCGGGAACTGCGCTCCCGGGGACTGGAGCTGCCGGGCGTGGTGATCGGCAGCTGGCCCGCCGGCCCGGACCTCGCCTCGCGCTGCAACCTCGAGGACCTCCCCGACGTGGCCGGGGCTCCGCTGCTCGGCGCCCTGCCCGCGGGGGCGGGGTCCCTCGCTCCGGCCGCCTTCCGGTCGACGGCGCCGCACTGGCTGGCGCCCCGGCTGGGCGGCACCTGGGACGCGGACGCGTTCCGGGTGCGCGAGGCGCCCTGACCGGCGACAACGGCACGGCGCACCACCGAACGGGCGATGCACCCGGTGCACGCTCCGTAGACGGCCCCGGCCTTGCGGGGCCGTCCGGGCGTGACCGGGTGCCGCCGACCGGGGCGGGCGGCCGACGACCCGCGCGTGCGCGCGGCGGCCTGCCCGCACCGCGCACCACCGGTCCCGGCGAGGAGCCGGAACGGCGTCCTCGCTCGGCGCCGGGCGTGACCGGGGACCGTCCGTGCGGGCGGCGGGGCGGGCGCGGGGCAGGGGCAGGGGGCGGAGGCGCCGGAGAGGGTGCGAGGCGCCCTGACCGGCACGGCGCGCCACCGACTCCCTGCCTGCGCGGCACGGCGCGCCGCCGACCCGGCGGGAAGCCGGAGCCGCGGCGGCCGGAGCGTGCCCGGTGGTCCCGCGGGGGACAATCGCGGTAAGGCACCACCTCGTCAAGGAGGTCCCATGGCGTTGCGAGCCGCCCGTTCCCGCGGGGTGCCGCGGGACGCCGTGCACCATCCGTTCTTCGCCTTCTACTACGCCCGTACCAGCGTGAGCGCCGAGACCCGGATGGGCATGGGGCGCGTGCGTGAGCGGCTCCTCGCCGGGCTGTCCGGACGAGTGATCGAGATCGGCGCCGGCAACGGACTGAACTTCGCCCACTACCCCGGCACCGTCTCGGAGGTCGTCGCCGTCGAACCGGAACGCCGACTGCGGCAGTTGGCCGTCGAGGCGGCCCTGCGCGCTCAGGTGCCGGTCGACGTGGCGCCGGGTGTCGCGGAGGCGCTGCCCGTCAAGAGCGAGGCCTTCGACGCGGCCGTGGTCTCGCTCGTGCTGTGCAGCGTCCGCGACGTGCCGCGGGCGCTCGGGGAGCTGCGGCGGGTGCTGCGGCCCGGCGGCGAGGTGCGCTTCTTCGAGCACGGCCGGGGCGGTGGCCGCATGATGACCCTCACCCAGAGCGCGCTGGACCGGACGCTGTGGCCGCTGGTGAGCGGCGGCTGCCGTCTGTCCCGGGAGCCGGTCGCCGCGCTCCGGGAGGCCGGGTTCGTGCTGGGCCCCTACCGGCAGGTGATGATGCCGGAGCACGGGCCGGTGCTGCCGATGTCGTACTGCGTGCTCGGCACGGCGTGGCGGGGGTCCGGGACCGAGGGATGAGCCACGGCTCGACGGGTCCGGACACGCCGGGTCCCGGACGGGCGGCCGCGGTGTCACACACTCCACTGGCGCAGCTCGCCCGCGATGTCCTCGACCGACGCCTCACCGCTCTTGACCAGCAGGGCGAGATCCCGCACCTGCTCGGGCGTGGTGGTGACCTTGACGCCGCTGGCGACCAGGTAGGCGTAGGCGACCGCGGAGGCGAACAGCGCGTTGGAACGCTCCAGCGCCGGCACGTGGATCAGGAGCTGGAGCAGCGCGGCGGCGCGGGCGTGCGGGCTGTCGTAGACGGGGGTGCCGAGTATCTCGGCCCGGTGGCGGGCGACGGCGGCGACGAGCGCTCCCCAGTCGGTGACCTGGGGGTCTCCCGGGGTGCGCTGTTCGGCGAGCATCAGCAGCCAGGCGAGGTCGATGTCGAGGTCTCTCATCAGAGATCGGGCGCCGGCTCAGCGACGGCCCTCTCCGACCTCCTCGGCGAACAGCTTCTCGTACTGACGCATGAAGTCGGCGGCGGCCTCCACGAAGGTGTGGCCGGCCTCGCCGGTGTCCTGCCGGACCAGTTCCTCGATGTAGCGGTTGACGCTCATCCCCCGGGACCCGGCCCGTTCCCGGGCCGCGCGGGCGGTGCCCTCGTCCACCCGCACGTTCAGCTGGGCCTTCCGGGTCTTCGCCATACCTCGAAGCTAACGCCGGGACGTCCGCAGCGGCAAGGGCGGACAGCGGCGACGTGCTGGCGGCCGCCGCACACGGGTGGTTGACTCCTCGGGCCAAAAGTCCCCTGTCCGCGAGGAGAGTTGATGTCACGTCCGTTCCGTTTCGGTGTCAACCTGATGACCTCGGCCCCGGTCGACGAGTGGACCGCGAAGTGCCGGCGCGCCGAGGAGCTCGGTTACGACGTGATCCTGGTCCCGGACCATCTCGGCATGCCGGCGCCGTTCCCGGCGCTGGTCGCGGCCGCGCAGGCCACCGAACGGCCCCGGGTGGGCACGTTCGTCCTGAACGCGGGCTTCTGGAACCCGGCCCTGCTGGCCCGGGAGGTCGCGACCGCGGACGCGCTGACGGGCGGGCGCCTGGAGCTCGGCCTCGGCACCGGCTACGTACAGGCCGAGCACGACACGGCCGGGCTGCCGTTCGGCACGCCGGGCGAGCGGGTGGACCATCTGCGGCGCACCGTCGAGGAACTGGAGCGGCTGCTCAGCGACGAAGCGCACCGGCCGCGACCGGTGCAGCGGCCCCGGGTGCCGCTGCTGATCGGTGCCAACGGCGACCGGATGCTGGAACTGACGGCCCGGCACGCCGCCATCGCCGCGTTCACGGGCGGGCGTGCGGTGCGGGGCAGCACGACGGGGCAGGTGGTGCCGCTCACCGCCGAGGAGCTCGACGAGCGCGTGGCCCGGTACCGGGAGCTGGCCGCGGGCCGCGAGGACCCCGCGGAGCTGAACCTGCTCGTCCAGACGGTCGTGGTCACCGACGACCGCGAGGCCGCCGTCCGCCCCTTCCTGGAGTACGTGCCGCACCTGACCACCGAGCAGGTGCTGGAACTGCCCATCTTCCTGACCGGAACCCTGGAGCAGATCGCCGCGCAGGTCAGGGCGCATCGCGAGCGGTACGGGTTCACGTACCTGGTGGTGCTGGAGCCGTACATGGAGGCCTTCGCGCCGGTGATGCGGGCGTTGCGCACCGCCTGACGGTCCGCATGCCGGAATTCCCGCCGGGCGCCCGTCACACGTGGTGGGATCGCGGCATGAACGATCTGCGGATACGGGCCGCCGGGCCCGAGGACCTCGACGCCGTGCTGTCCTTCTGGAAGGTGGCCGCCGAGGGGACGAGCATCAGCGACGACCGGGACGGCGTGGAGCGGCTGGTCGCCCGTGATCCCGGGGCACTGGTGCTGGCCGAGCGCGGCGGGGAGCTGGCGGGCACGGTGATCGCGGGCTTCGACGGCTGGCGCTGCCATCTGTACCGGCTGGCGGTGCACCCGGACCACCGTCGTCAGGGGATCGGCTCGGCGCTGCTCCGCGCCGCCGAGGAGCGGTTCGTCCGGCTCGGCGGGCGGCGCGGGGACGCGATGGTGCTGGTACGCAACGAGCGGGCGCAGCATGCGTGGCGGGCCGCCGGGTACGCGCCACAGGACCAGTGGCAACGCTGGGTCAAGCCCCTCACCACCTGAGGGGCCGCGGCCGAAGGGCGGTGGGCACCGGCGCATGAGCGAGTCCGTATCGACGCGTCTCGCGGCGCACGCCGTCGCGCGAACCTCCGGTTCCTGGCCGATCATGGATCCGAGGTGACCCGATGACCGAAGTGCTCCTGCTGCTGGTGGCGATCCTGCTCTCGCTTCTGTGCGGTGCCTTCGTCGCCGCGGAGTTCTCCCTGACCACCGTCGAGCGCGGCGAGCTCGAGCGGGCCGCCGCGCGGGGTGAGCGGGGTGCGGCGAGCGCCCTGAAGGCCGTGCGGAACCTGACCTTCCAGCTCTCCGGGGCGCAGCTCGGCATCACGGTCACCAACCTGGTCGTCGGCATGCTCGCGAAGCCGTCGATCGCCGCGCTGATCGCGGGCCCCCTGAAGGGCATGGGGGTGTCGGGTTCGGCGGCCTCCTCGGTGGCGCTGGTGCTGGGCACGGCCCTGTCGACCGTCTTCCTGATGATCGTCGGTGAGCTGGTGCCCAAGAACTGGGCGATCTCCTCGCCGCTGGCCGTGGCCAGGCGGGTGGGCGGTCCGCAGCGCTGGTTCAGCGCGGCCTTCCGGCCCTTCATCACCCACCTGAACAACACGGCCAACCGCCTCGTGCGCCGCATCGGCCTGGAGCCCGCCGAGGAGCTGGCGTCCGCGCGGGGACCGCAGGAGCTGGCGGCGCTCGCCCGGCACTCGGCCAAGGAGGGCGCCCTGGAGGCGGACACCGCCGAGTTGTTCGTGCGCACCCTGAACCTCGCCGATCTGTCGGCGGGGAACGTGATGACCCCGCGCGTCCGGGTCGTGGCCCTGGACTCACGGGCGACCTGCGAGGACGTGGCGAACGCGACCCGGGCGACCGGGCTGTCGCGGTTCCCCGTCTACCAGGACAGCCTCGACGCCGTGGTGGGGACCGCGCACATCAAGGACGTACTGGCGGTACCCGCCGAACGACGGCCGCAGATGCCGGTCGCCGAGCTGATGCGCGAGCCGCTGCTCGTCCCGGAGACGCTGACCGTCGACCGGCTCCTGGACCGGCTCTCCGGGCCCCGCACCATGGCCGTCGTGATCGACGAGTACGGCGGGACGGCGGGCGTGGCCACGCTGGAGGACATCGTCGAGGAGGTCGTGGGCGAGGTGCGCGACGAACACGATCCGCACGAGACGCCCGAAGTGGACCCGGCCGGCACCGACGGGCAGGGCCACGCCCTGTACCGGGCCGACGGCGCCACCCGGGTGGACCGGCTCGCGCGCCTGGGGCTGCGGGCGCCGGAAGGGCCGTACGAGACGCTCGCCGGGCTCGTCGCGGCGGGGCTGGGGCGCATCCCCGCCGTCGGCGACAGCGTCGAGGTCGCCGGCTGGCGGCTGGAGGTCGTGGACGCCACGGGGCACCGGGCGGCCCGGGTGCTGCTGCACGCGCCGCTCGACGACGCCCGTGCCGGCCACGGACCGATGCCCGGCGGCGACACGGGTTCCGGCGACGACACGGGGGAGGCCGGGCGGTGACCGCCGTACAGCTGCTGATCGGTCTGGCGACGCTCGTCGTCAACGCGTTCTTCGTGGGCGCCGAGTTCGCGCTGATCTCCGTGCGCCGCAGTCAGGTGGAGCAGTACGTCGAACCCGGGGCGGTGGGTCCGGAGGGCGACCGGCGCGCGAAGAGCGTGCTGTGGGGCCTGGAACACGTGTCGGCCCTGATGGCGGCGGCCCAGCTCGGCATCACGCTGTGCACGCTCGTCCTCGGCGTGGTCGCGGAACCGGCGATCGCGCACCTGCTGGAGCCGGTGTTCCACGCGGTGGGCGTGCCGTCCGGCGCGGGGCACGCGGTGTCCTTCGTGATCGCGCTGACACTGGCGACGTATCTGCACATGCTGCTCGGCGAGATGGTGCCGAAGAACATCGCGCTGGCCGAGCCGGTGCGCAGCGCACTGCTGCTCGGACCACCGCTGGTGGCCCTGGCCCGGGCGTTGCGCCCGGTCATCTTCACGGTCAACGCCCTCGCGAACACGCTGCTGAAGCTGCTCCGGGTCGAGACGAAGGACGAGGTGTCGGCGACCTTCACGGACACGGAACTGGCCGAGATCGTCAAGGACGCCGGTGAGGCCGGCCTGATCGACGACCGCGCCCGGGAGCGGCTGCGCGACGCCCTGGAGCTGGGCCGGCGCCCGGTGCGGGACGTGGTGCTGCCCCTGGAACGCGTGGTCCACGCGCGCGTGGGCGTCACGCCGGAGCAGCTGGAGCGGCTGTCGACGGAATCCGGGTTCTCCCGCTTCCCGGTGGTGGACGACGCGCGCCGGATCGTCGGCTACCTGCACGTGAAGGACGCCCTGGACGCCTCACCTCGCGACGTGCCGTTCCGGCTGCGGGACATGCGGCCCATCGCGCGGGTCCGGGAGAGCACCCCGCTGGACGACGTGCTGACGGCCATGCGGGGCAGCCGTACGCACGTGGCGGCCGTGCTGGGCTCCGACGGACGGCTGGCGGGGCTGGTGACCATGGAGGACGTGCTGCGGGAGCTGTTCGGACAGCGGACGTGAACCGGCGGCACGGAAGTCCGACGGAGGCCGCGACGGGGCGGGCGGGGCGGCGCTGTGGAGGCGGCGGGAAGCGATGGGCTCGGCGGGGCGGCGCTATGGACGTGGCGGGAAGCGAAGGGCCGGCGGACCGGCGCGGGACGGCTCAGGGCCGGAGGCGGCACCACGGGTTCGGCATACGCGACGAGGTGGGGGCGGCGGTACGCGGTCGGTTCGGAGGGTGACCGACCGGCGGGTATGTGCACGGGCTACCATTCCTGTCGCCATGCAGACGAACCCCACCCACACCAGTCTCGTCGCCGTCGGCGACTCCTTCACCGAGGGCATGTCGGACCTGCTGCCCGACGGCTCCTACCGGGGCTGGGCCGACCTCCTCGCCGCGCGGATGGCCGCCCGCTCCCCCGGATTCCGCTACGCGAACCTCGCGGTGCGCGGGAAGCTGATCGGGCAGATCGTCGACGAGCAGGTGGAGGTGGCGGCGGCCATGGGGGCCGATGTGGTCACGCTGGTCGGCGGGCTCAACGACACGCTGCGCCCCAAGTGCGACATGGCCCGGGTCCGGGATCTGCTGACCCAGGCCGTGGAGCGGCTGGCCCCGAACTGCAAGCAGCTGGTGCTGATGCGCAGCCCGGGCCGTCAGGGGCCGGTGCTGGAGCGGTTCCGGCCCCGCATGGAGGCACTGTTCGCCGTCATCGACGACCTCTCCGCGCGGCACGGCGCCGTGGTCGTCGACCTGTACGGAGCGGACTCCCTGTCCGACCCGCGCCTGTGGGACGTGGACCGGCTGCACCTGACCACCGAGGGGCACCGCCGGGTCGCCGAGGCCGTGTGGCAGGCGCTCGGCCACGAGCCCGAGGACCCGCACTGGCACGCGCCGATCCCGGCGACGCCGCCGCCGGGATGGATCACGCGCCGCACCGCGGACGCGCGGTTCGCCCGGCAGCACCTGCTGCCCTGGATAGGCCGCAGGCTGACCGGCCGGTCGTCCGGGGACGGCCGGCCGCCCAAGCGACCGCTGCTGCTGCCGTACGAGGACCTGACGCCGTGATCCCCCGGCGCACGGGCCCTTCGTAGGTTCCGACGAAGGGCCCGATGGCGCTGGCCTGCAGGAATCGCCAGTAGACTCTGTTCACGTGACTTCTGCGCCCGCCAAGCCCCGCATCCCGAACGTCCTCGCCGGACGCTACGCCTCCGCCGAGCTCGCCACGCTCTGGTCGCCCGAGCAGAAGGTGAAGCTGGAGCGGCAGCTCTGGCTCGCCGTGCTGCGAGCCCAGAAGGACCTCGGCATCGAGGTGCCCGACGCCGCCCTCGCCGACTACGAGCGCGTGCTCGACCAGGTCGACCTGGCCTCGATCGCCGAGCGCGAGAAGGTCACGCGGCACGACGTGAAGGCGCGGATCGAGGAGTTCAACGACCTCGCCGGACACGAGCACGTGCACAAGGGCATGACCTCCCGCGACCTGACGGAGAACGTCGAGCAGCTGCAGATCCGGCTCTCGCTGGAGCTGATCCGCGACCGTGCGGTGGCGGTCCTGGCCCGCCTGGGCAAGCTGGCCGGCGAGTACGGCGAGCTGGTCATGGCCGGCCGTTCGCACAACGTGGCCGCGCAGGCCACGACGCTGGGCAAGCGGTTCGCCACCACCGCCGACGAGCTGCTCGTCGCGTACGGCCGGGTGGAGGAGCTGCTCGGCCGCTACCCGCTGCGCGGCATCAAGGGCCCGGTCGGTACCGCCCAGGACATGCTGGACCTGCTCGGCGGGGACGCGGGCAAGCTCGCGGAGCTGGAGCGGCGGATCGCCGGGCACCTGGGCTTCTCCCAGGCGTTCACCTCGGTCGGCCAGGTCTACCCGCGCTCGCTGGACTACGAGGTGGTCACCGCGCTGGTGCAGCTCGCGGCGGCGCCGTCGTCGCTGGCGAAGACCATCCGGCTGATGGCCGGGCACGAGCTGGTCACCGAGGGCTTCAAGCCCGGCCAGGTCGGCTCGTCCGCGATGCCGCACAAGATGAACACCCGCTCCTGCGAGCGCGTCAACGGCCTGATGGTGATCCTGCGCGGCTACGCCTCGATGACCGGCGAGCTGGCGGGCGACCAGTGGAACGAGGGCGACGTGTCCTGCTCGGTGGTGCGCCGGGTCGCGCTGCCGGACGCGTTCTTCGCGCTGGACGGACTGCTGGAGACCTTCCTGACGGTCCTCGACGAGTTCGGCGCGTTCCCGGCGGTCGTGGCCCGGGAGCTGGACCGCTACCTGCCGTTCCTCGCCACCACCAAGGTGCTGATGGCCGCTGTGCGGGCCGGTGTCGGCCGTGAGGTCGCGCACGAGGCGATCAAGGAGAACGCCGTCGCCTCCGCACTGGCGATGCGCGAGCAGGGCGCCGAGCGCAACGAGCTCCTCGACAAGCTCGCCGCCGACGAACGCATCCCGCTCGACCGCGCCGGGCTGGACGCGCTGATGGCCGACAAGCTGTCCTTCACCGGCGCCGCGGCCGACCAGGTCGGTGCCGTCGTCGGCCGGATCGAGGAGATCGTCAAGCAGCACCCGGAGGCCGCGGGCTACACCCCCGGAGCGATCCTCTGACGCGCTTCACCCGGGCCGAGCTGGAGGCCGCCCGCGACCGTCTCGTACCGGACGTCGTCGCGGACGGTCTGCGCGTCCTGTTCTGCGGCATCAACCCCGGTCTGATGTCGGCGGCGACGGGGTACCACTTCGCCCGTCCCGGCAACCGCTTCTGGCCCGTGCTGCACCTGTCCGGATTCACACCGCGGCTGCTGAAACCGTCGGAGCAGGACGAGTTGCCGTCGTACGGGCTCGGCATCACGAACGTCGTCGCGCGTGCCAGCGCGCGGGCGGACGAGCTGAGCGCCGAGGAGTACCGCGAGGGCGGACGGCTGCTGGCGCTGAAGGTGGCGCGACTGCGGCCCCGTTGGCTGGCCGTGGTCGGCGTCACCGCCTACCGGTCGGCGTTCGACGACCGCCACGCCCGGGTGGGACCGCAGGAGCGGACGATCGGCGACACCCGCGTGTGGGTCCTGCCCAACCCCAGCGGGCTCAACGCGCACTGGACGACGCGGACGATGGCGGAGGAGTTCGCGCGGCTGCGGGTCGCGGCTCAGGCATGACCGGCGGTCAGGGCGGGGCGGTCTCCGTGACCACGGCCAGCAGCTGCACCTCGTCCGACTCGTCCCGGTCGGCGACGGCCACCGCGACCCAGCGGCCGGTGCCCTCCGCCTCCCAGAGGTACGCCACGCGGGCACGGGCGCAGAGTCCGGCCCACGGCTCGGGTATGTCCTCCTCCTCGGTCCGCAGCAGGACCGTCTGCAGGTTCCAGGGGTCGGTCTCCCCCCAGCGCGGGGCGAGGCGCTCGTAGAGGGCGTCCCGGCACGTCTCGTACTGCCCCACCGTCACCGCCCGCTCCGCCGGATCGCCGGCGCGCAGACCGTGGCTGCTCGCCAGCACCGCCACGAAGTGGCCCGGTCCCCCTGTGCCACCGGCCGACGGACCGTGCTCCGGCGGGAAGGGCCGGGAGCACAGCTCGTCGACGAGGGCGATGTGCCGCACGCTGTTCATGCCGTCCAGTAAACCGGCCACCACTGACAATTGGCGGGGTGTCAGCCGCTCAACGGGGCAGCCGTCCCGGCGGATCAGGCGTCCCGGCGGGTCAGGCGTCCCGGCGGATCAGGCGCCAGGCTCCCGCCAGGAGCGCGGCCGCCGCCCACAGCGCCGTCACCGCGAGCCCCGTCCAGGGTTCCAGGGTCCCGTCGTACGTCTGGTACAGGGCGATCTGCCCGGCCTTGTCCGGCAGGTATGCGGTGGCTCCGCCCGCCGTGTCCCCGACCACGAAGGAGATGATGAGGATGAACGGGATCAGGGTGGACAGCGTGGCCACGCCGCTGCGGAACAGGGCGGTGAGGCCTGCCGCGAACAGGGCGATCAGCGCGAAGTAGATCCCGCAGCCCACGACGCCGCGGACCTGCTCGCCGGTGGTGAGCCCGTCGGCCGCCGGGCCGAGGACCGCGCGCGCCGCGACCAGGGCGGTGAGCGCGGTGACCAGTCCCACCACGAGGGTCGGCAGGGCGACGACCGTCAGCTTCGCCGCGAACCACCGGCCGCGCTGCGGAACGGCGGCCAGGGAGAGCCGGATCCCGTTGCCGTGGTACTCGGACGACACGACCAGGGCCCCGAAGGCGATCGCGGCGATCTGGCCGGGCCAGACGCCGGACAGGGCCGTGAACAGCGGGTCGAAGTCCGGTTCGGAGGTGTCGGAGGCACCGGCCAGCACCGAGAACGCCGTGGTGACGGCGAACACGGCCAGCAGGGTGCCGCTCAGCGAGCGCAGGGTGCGCACCTTGAGCGCCTCCGCGCGGAGCACGGGTGTGAACTGCATGGTCAGGCCTCCTGGCGCTGTGCGGCGAACTCGGTCTCGGCGGCCGTCAGGTCGAGGTAGGCCTGTTCCAAGGTGCCTTCGTCCGCGGAGAGTTCGAGGATGGGTACGCCCGCGCCGGACACGACGCGGCCGATGTCGTCCACGCGCGCGTGGTGCACGGTCCAGTACCCGTCGTCGTGTTCCACGGCTTCGTGGCCGTGCCGGGCGAGGACCGTCCTCAGGGCGGCGGCGTCCGGGGTACGGATGCGGACCCGCGGCTGCACGCGGGCGTCGATGAACTCCCGCATCGGGGTGTCGGCGAGCAGGCGGCCCCGGCCGAGGACGACCAGGTGGTCGGCGAAGGACGCGGTCTCGTTCATCAGGTGACTGGAGATCAGCACCGTGCGTCCCTCGGCCGCGAGCCGGCGCAGCAGTTCGCGGATCCAGATGATGCCCTCGGGGTCCAGTCCGTTGGAGGGCTCGTCCAGCATCACCACTTCGGGATCGCCCAGCAGGGCGGCGGCGATGCCGAGGCGTTGACGCATGCCCAGGGAGTACGTCCTCACCCGGCGGCGGGCGACCGGCGCGATGCCCGTCTCCTCCATCACCTCGTCGACCCGGCGTGCCGGGATGCGGTTGCTCGCCGCCAGGACGCGCAGGTGGTTCCGCGCGGTGCGCGAGCCGTGGGCCGCCTGCGCGTCGAGCAGGGCACCGACGTGCCGCAACGGCTCGTGGAGGGCGGTGTAGGGGCGGCCGCCGACCGTCGCGGTCCCCGAGGTCGGCCGGTCGAGGCCGAGGACGAGCCGCATGGTGGTGGACTTCCCGGCGCCGTTGGGGCCGAGGAAGCCGGTGACGCGGCCGGGAAGGACGGTGAAGGTGAGGTCGTCGACGGCTCGTCGGGTGCCGTACTCCTTGGTGAGGTGCTGGACGTCGATGCTGGTCATGGCAGCAGCGTGCCGGTTCGTACGGGGCAAGGGCCTCCCCCGCCGGTGGAGACCGCCTCCCCCGTGCGGGGGAGGTCCGCTGTCAGTGGCGGCTGGCACCATGGCGCAATGGCCCGCCTGCTGCGCCCGCTGTTCCGGGGAACGACCTACACACGGCTGCTGCACCTGTGGGTGCCCATGCTCGTGGTGAGCGTGTGGGCGCTCATCGACGACGGAAGCCTGTGGGTGCCCGCGGCCGTGCTGATCCCCATCGGTTTCGTCCCGGCGGTGCGGACCGGCGAGGGCGTGCAGGCTCGGCTGCTCCTCTCCCCCGGCCACGAGGACTCCGCCTTCTCGGTCGCGCCCTCGGCGACCTGGCGCGACCGGCTGCGCACGGTGGCGTGGCTGGAGTTGCGCATGGTGCTGGGCGGCTTGACCACAGTCGCCTGCGTCTGGTTGCCGGTTCTCACCGTCGAGCTGGTCCGGCTCGCCCTGGGGCAGCGGACCGGCGGCATACCGGTACTCCGGGACGCCGAGCCGCACTGGGGGTACGCGCTTCTCGCGCTGCTTCCCCTCCTCGCGCTGTACGGCGCCGTGGTGGTCCTCGGCGTCCTCGCGGCGGCGGGAGCCCGCGCGCTCCTCGGCCCGTCCACCGCCGAGCGTGTCGCGGCCCTGGAGGAGCGCACCGAGCAGCTCCTGGAGCGCACCCGCATCGCCCGCGAGTTGCACGACTCCATCGGGCACGCGCTGACCGTCGCCGTCGTGCAGGCGGGGGCCGCCCGCGCGGCCGACAGCCCCGACTTCACCGAACGGGCCCTGACCGTGATCGAGGAGACCGGCAGGGCCGCCCTGGAGGATCTGGAGCGGGTGCTCGGCGTGCTGCGGGAGGCGGAGCGGCCCGTGAGCGCCAGACCGACGCTCACGGACGCCGACCGTCTGCTGGAGTCCGCCCGCGCCTCGGGGGCCACGGTCGACGCCGAGGTCACGGGACCACTGGAGACCGTGCCGGGCCCGGTCTCCCGGGAGGGCTACCGCATCCTCCAGGAGGCGCTGACCAACGTGCTGCGGCACGCCGGCACGGTGCCGACGCGGGTACGCGTCGAGGTGGTCGACGGTGCTCTCAGCCTGGCGGTGCGCAATCCGCTCCCGGACGGGAGAGCCGGGGCCGGACGCGGCAGCGGGCTGCGCGGCATACGCGAACGGGCCGCGCTGCTGGGCGGACGCGCGCACACGGGGCCCGACGGCGCGGGTGACTGGCTGGTGCGCGTCGAGCTGCCGCTCGGCTGATCTACGCTGGGCGGATGCCGGTCAGAGTGCTCCTCGTCGACGACGAACCCCTCGTACGCGCCGGTCTGCGGGCCGTGCTGGAGGCGCAGCCGGACATCGAGGTGGTCGGGGAGGCGGCCGACGGGGCGGCGGTCATTCCGCTGGTGCGTCAGGTACGGCCGGACGTGGTCGCCATGGACGTCCGCATGCCGCTGCTGGACGGCATCGAGGCCACCCGCGCGCTGCTGCGGACGGTGGCCGACCCGCCGAAGATCCTCGTGGTGACGACCTTCGAGAACGACGAGTACGTGTACGAGGCGCTGCGCGCGGGCGCCGACGGGTTCCTGCTGAAGCGGGCCCGGCCGGCCGAGATCGTGCACGCGGTACGGCTGATCGCCGAGGGGGAGTCCCTGCTGTTCCCCGCCTCGGTGCGGCAGTTGGCCGCCGAGTTCGGCGCCGGTGGCGGGAACCGCGCGGCTCGCGCCGAGTTGGCGCGCGCCCGGCTGACCGAGCGGGAGGGCGAGGTCCTGCGGCTGATGGCGCGCGGGTTGTCCAACGCGGAGATCGCCGCCCGGCTGGTGGTCGGCACGGAGACGGTGAAGTCGCACGTGAGCGCGGTACTGGCGAAGCTGGGGGCTCGGGACCGCACCCAGGCGGTGATCACGGCGTACGAGTCGGGCTTCGTGGCGCCCGGGTGAGGCACGCCCACGGTCCGTGATCGGACGGACCGGCTCTCGCCGGGGCGGAGCGCGCCGAGTACGATCCGGCCAGCACGCGCACGAGCTGGGAGGACGGACGTGTGGGAGGACTGACCGGCGGGGATCCGTCGCTGCTGCGGAGGATCAACTCCGCGGTGGTGCTGCACGCGTTGCGTGCCACGGACTGCGCGACGCTGACCGAGATCACCCGGGTGACGGGGCTCTCCCGGCCGACCGTCGAGGGGGTCGTCGAGGGGCTGATCGAGGCCGGTCTGGTCGTCGGGACGGCCGCCGACGAGGGCGTGGCCCGGCGTCAGGGGCGGCCCGCGCGGCGGTTCCGTTTCCGGGCGGAGGCCGGGCACCTGCTGGGCCTGGAGATCGGGCCGCACCGCGTGGCCGCGCTCCTGTCCGACCTGGACGGCCGGGTGATCGGCGCCCAGGCCAAGGACGTCGACGAGTCCGCCCCTGCCGACGAGCGTCTGGAGCGGCTGCGTACCGCGGTCGCCGAACTGCTGCGCCGGGCCGGCGTGGCGCGTGGCTCGCTGCGGGCCGTGGGGGCCGCCACGCCCGGGATCGTCGAGGCGGACGGCACGGTCCGGCTGAGCACCGCGCTGCCGCAGTGGACGGGGCTGCGCCTGGGCGAGCGGCTGAGGCGTTCCTTCAAGTGCCCGGTGCTGGTCGAGAACGACGCGAACGCGGCGGCGGTCGCCGAGCACTGGAAGGGTGCCGCCACCGAGTCCGACGACGTCGTGTTCGTGCTGGCCGGGCTGAGTCCGGGGGCCGGGGCGCTGATCGGCGGACGGCTGCACCGCGGGTACGGCGGCGCGGCCGGGGAGATCGGCGCGCTGCACCTGCTGGGCCGGGACGTGACTCCGGAGACGCTGCTGTCCACCACGGACCAGCCCCTGCACCCGCTGGACGAGCAGGCGGTGGCCAGGGTCTTCGCCGAGGCCCGCGAGGGCGACCGGCGGGCTCGCGCGGCCGTCGAGCGCTTCATCCAGCGGCTGGTGCACGACGTGGCGGCACTGGTGCTGGCCCTGGACCCGGAGCTGGTCGTCGTCGGTGGCTGGGCGGCCGGGCTGGACGGCGTACTGGAGCCGTTGCGTCGGGAGCTGGCCCGTTACTGTCTGCGGCCGCCGAAGGTGACCCTGTCTCTCCTGGGCGAGGCCGCCGTCGCGACGGGCTCGCTGCGGCTCGCCCTCGACCACGTGGAGGAGCAGTTGTTCGCGGTGGAGGGCACGACGGCCCGCCGCTGACACGGACGCCGAAGACCGGCCGGGCGATGCGCAGACCGACCCCCGCTCCCTGGGGCCACCGACCGCACGACCCGCGCGGAACCCGACGGAACCGCCCCGAGGCATCCCCGGCCCGGCCGCACGGCCCGCACACGGTCCGGCACCTCACGGAACCGGGCGAAGCCCGCCCCGCGACACCCCGGCCCGGCCGCACGACCGCACACGGTCCGGCAGCCCACGACATCCCGCGAAACCGCCCCGGCAACGGCACCGGCCGGCCCGGCCCCACGGGCGGCGGGTGGTGTCCGGCGTGTCCGCGGTCAGGGCTCGGAGCGGTCCGGGCGTCCGGTCGGTGGACGGATCAGGAGGCCCGGGTCTGCGGGCCGTGGTGGATCTCCACGTCGCCGGAGTCCCCGAACGTCAGCCGGCAGGTGTCCGCGCGGTAGGTGGCGACGGAGAGCGCGGCGGTGCGGCCCCCGGCGAGGTACCGGGTGGTGACCACGAGGACGGGCGCTCCCGGGAGACGGTCCAGCTCCTTCGCGTCCTCGGCGCCGGCCGATCCCAGCTCCACGGCGCTCTCCTGGCGCTCCAGCGCGCCGCGCTGCAGTTCGCGCAGCACGGCACGCGCGCGTGCGGCGCCGGAGGGCGCGTCGATGGCGGTGAGGTCGGGCACCGAGGCCGACGGGATGTAGAGCAGCTCCGCCGCGACCGGCTGGCCGTGCGTCACGCGGGAGCGGCGGATGGTGTGCACGGGCTCGTGCCGGCTCGTCTCCAGGGTGTCGGCGACGGCCGCGGGCGGCACCGCGAGGACGCAGTCGGCCGGCTGCCAGCCGTCCTCGGCCGTCCCGGGCCAGGCATGCTGCCGGGTGCCGACGGCCACGCCCACGCGCGGCGGGGCGACGGTCGTACCGACACCGCGGCGGCGTTGGAGCCTGCCCTCCAGTTCGAGCTGCTCCAGGGCCTGGCGGAGCGTGGCGCGGGCGACACCGAACCGGGCGGCGAGGTCGCGCTCGTTGGGCAGGATCTCACCCACCGAGAACTCCGAGTCCAGGGCCTCGCTGAGCACGGTCCTGAGATGCCAGTACTTCGGCTCCGGCACCGGTTCCAACTGCGTGGTCCCCACCCTGTCCTCCGCAATCGCCGTGGTCCGGCGGCGTTTTGACGCCCTTGTTTATTAAAGGTTGTTGCAGTTCTCTGTGACCCTAAAACGGCCCACATCCTTGGTCAAGACCAATCCTCGAACCCCCGGGGGGTCCCCCGGGTGATCACAGGGGGCCGCCTCGGTGACGGGACGGCGAAGCCCCCGCCGCGGGGCGGGGGCTTCCGGCCGGAGCGGAAGGGCGACCGCTCAGGCGGCGGACAGGGATCGCAGTTTGTCCGGGTTGCGGACGATGTACAGCGACTGGACGCGCCCGTCGGCGACCTCCAGCTGGAAGACGGCGTCGGGCTTGCCCTCGGACAGGACCAGGAGTGCCGGGCCGCCGTTGACCTCCAGGAAGCGGAAGGAGAGGTCCGGCGCGCTCTTGCGCGCGGCGCCGAGCAGGAAGGGGCCCACCTTCGCGGGGCCCTCCAGTACGCGCAGCGGTGCCCTGGACTTGCCGCCGCTGTCGCCGACCAGCCGGACGTCGGGCGCGAGCATCGCCATGAGCCCTTCGAGATCGCCGTCGAGCGCCGCCGCGAGGAACCGTTCGGTGAGGTCCCGGCGCTGCACCGGGTCGACGTCGTAGCGGGGACGTCGCTCGTCGACGTGCTTGCGGGCCCGGCCGGCGAGCTGGCGCACGGCCGCCTCCCCCCGCTCCAGCATGGCGGCGATCTCGGCGTACGGGTAGCCGAAGGCCTCCCGGAGGACGAACACCGCCCGCTCCAGCGGGGACAGCGACTCCAGGACGACGAGGAGGGCGAAGGAGACGGTGTCGGCGAGCACGGCCCGCTCGGCCGTGTCCGGCACGGTGCCGCCGAAGTCGGTGACGTAGGGCTCGGGCAGCCAGGGGCCGACGTACGTCTCCCGGCGGGACTTGATCTGGCGCAGCCGGTCGACGGCGAGGCGGGTGGTGACGCGCACCAGGTAGCCGCGGGGCTCGCGGACGTCGGACCGGTCGGCCCCGGACCAGCGCAGCCAGGCCTCCTGGACCACGTCCTCCGCGTCGGCCAGGCGGCCCAGCATGCGGTACGCGACTCCCAGGAGGACGGGACGGTGCTCTTCGAAGACGTCGGTCACGGTTTCGGTGGTCACCGCTCCATCCCAGCGGACCCGTCCGGCCGTGTCCAGGTGGAATCGCCCGGGCCCGCACCGCACCCCCGTACGCCGCCGCGGCCGTCCCGGGGCGAACGGCGACCGGGGACTACCCGTCGGTAGCTCTTACTGACAGGCTGTCTACGCAACGCCGTCATCGTTCACGTGTTCCCTAAACGTTCGCGCGTTCCCGACAAGGAGTCCCATGGCCACCACGCTCTCCTTCACGGCCCCCACCGCACACGGTCCGCAGGACGTCACCCTCGCCTACGCGCGCGTGGGCAGCGGTGAGCCGCTGCTCCTGCTGCACGGCATAGGTCACCACCGGCAGGCCTGGGACCCGGTGGTCGACATCCTCGCGACCGAGCGCGAGGTGATCGCCGTGGATCTGCCGGGGTTCGGACAGTCGTCCGCGCTGCCGCACGGTGTGCCGCACGACCTGCCCACGACGACCGCGGTGCTCAGTGCCTTCTGCGCGGCGCTGGGAGTCGACCGGCCGCACGTGGCCGGCAACTCGCTGGGCGGCCTGCTGGCCCTGGACATGGGCCGCGAGAACCTCGTGCGGTCGGTCACGGCTCTGTCTCCGGCCGGGTTCTGGACGCAGGCCGAGCGGCGCTACGCCTTCGGCGTCCTGAAGGGGATGCACCGGGCCGCGCGCGGGCTGCCCCTCCCCCTGGTCGAGCGGCTCTCCCGCTCCGCGGCCGGACGGGCCGTCCTGACCAGCACGATCTACGCCCGCCCCGGCCGCCGCTCCCCCGAGGCCGTGGTCGCCGAGACCCTCGCCCTGGCCCACGCCGAGGGGTTCTCCGAGACGCTGCGGGCCGGACGGAGCGTGCTGTTCACCGACGACGTCCCCGGCATCCCCGTCACCGTGGCATGGGGCGACCGGGACCGGCTGCTCCTGCCCCGGCAGGGGATACGCGCCAAGCACTCCATCCCGCGGGCCCGGCTGGTGCGGCTGCCCGGCTGCGGCCACGTCCCGATGAACGACGACCCCGCGCTCGTCGCCCGCGTCCTCCTGGACGGCAGCCGCCCTCAGGAGGCGAGCGCCCCGGGGACCCCCTTCAGCGCGGTCGGGTCGTAGGGCGTCCTCACCGGCGGGGACACGGCGAGCGGAGAAGGCTCTCGTCCCGAGGCGGTTCCCGGCGTCCACGGGCGCTCCCGGAGCCCGTACGCCACCGGGCCCCGCGTCGGCCTGCCGGCCCCTCACCGGGATCCGTCGCTCCTGATCGCTCTCCCGGGCGGCCCCAACTCCTCGTACAGTTGAGGGTGATGGGGCAGACGCGACGCCGGGGGCCGCTTTCATGACATCCGCGTCGGCCGCTGCGGGCGGTTCGCCGGACTCCGTCGGCCGCAGCGCCGCGTGGGAGCTGCTGCTGCCCGCCGTCTCGGCACCGGCCCGCGCGCGGGGCCGCGCCCTGCAGGCCGCGCTGCGGGACGCGGTCCGTTCGGGCAGGCTGACACCGGGCACGCGCCTGCCGTCGAGCCGGGACCTCGCCGCCGACCTCGGGGTGTCGCGGGGGCTGGTGACGGAGGCGTACGAACAGTTGACCGCCGAGGGGTACCTGCGCAGCGGACGGGGCGCGGGGACCTGGGTGGGCGACGCGGTACGGGCGGCCCGCCCACGCGCGCGTGATCTCGCCCCGCGCTCCCCGGGCGCCCGGGCCGACTTCGTGCCGGGGACTCCGGACCTGTCGCTCTTCCCGCGTTCGGCATGGGCGGCGGCGCAGCGGGGCGTGCTGACGGAGCTGCCGCACGAGGGCCTCGGCTATCCCGACCCGCGCGGGCTGCCCCGGCTGCGGACGGCACTGGCCGAGCTGCTCGCACGGCGCCGCGGTGTGGTGGCGGACCCGGAGCGGATCGTGGTGGTCTCCGGGGTCGCGCAGGCGACGGCGCTGCTCGGCAGCGTTCTCCACGCGCGCGGGACGCACGGCGTCGGCGTGGAGGACCCCGGCAGCCCGCAGCACGAGGCCCTGTACGCGGCGGCGGGCGTCAGGTCCGTGCCCCTGCCGCTGGACGACGAGGGACTCGCCGTCGGCCCGCTGCGCGCCTCGGGGGTACGGGCCGTCGTGACGACGCCGGCGCACCAGTTCCCCACGGGGATCGCCTACTCCGCGCGGCGGCGTGCCGAACTGCTGGGCTGGGCGCGGTCGGTGGACGGTCTCCTCGTGGAGGACGACTACGACGGCGACTTCCGCTACGACCGCGCCCCCGTCGGCGCGCTCCAGGGACTCGACCCGGAGCGCGTCGCCTATACGGGCTCGGTCAGCAAGTCCCTCGCCCCGGGGCTGCGGCTGGGCTGGCTGCTGGTGCCGGAGTGGCTCGCGGACGACGTCGTCGAGCGAAAGCGCACCATGGACCTCGGGCATCCGGCCCTCGACCAGGCGCTCTTCGCCCGCTTCGTGGAACGCGGCGACTACGACCGCCAGCTGCGCGTCTGTCAGCGCGCCTACCGCGAACGACGCGACGCGCTGGTCGCCGCGCTCGATGAGCACTTTCCCGGCTCGGTGGTCTCCGGCGTCGCCGCGGGGCTGCACGCCATCGCCGCGCTTCCCGAGCGGTACGGCCCCCAGGAGCGCTTCCTGGCGCGCGCGGCGGAGGCCGGCGTCGCGGTGCGTTCGCTGGCGGAGTACGGGCACGCGGTGGGCGGCGAGGAGGCGGGGAAGGAGGTGCGGCTGGTGCTGGGGTACGCGCACCTGACGCCGGGGCGGATCCGGACGGGGGTGGAACTGATGGCGCGGGCCGTGTGACCCGGGCGGGTGAGGTGTCCCCCGGGCGCGGGCGCCCGGTTGTTCACCGGGAGTTTCCGCGGCCGCCGCGCCGCACCAGTAGGTCTGGCTCTGCACACCCGGCCGCGACACTGGCCGGATCCCGTCCCTGGAGGCGCATTCATGTCACACCATCCGTCGCCCGGTCGCCGCAGCGTGCTGCGGGGCTCCCTCGCCGCGTCGGCGGCCCTGACCCTGCCCACCGCCCTCGGTGCGGCGCCGGCCTTCGCCCGCTCCGGACGGCCGGGAGCGGGATGGGGCGTGCAGACGGGAGACGTGACCTCCCACTCCGGTCTGGTGTGGGTGCGGTCCGACCGGCCGGCCCGGATGATCGTCGAGACGTCCGCGACCGAGTCGTTCCGCAACCCGCGCCGCTGGCACGGCCCGTTGCTCGGCCGGGACACGGACTTCACCGGCACCACCCGGCTGCGTGGCCTGCCGCCGGGCGAGCAGATCCACTACCGCGTCCTCCTCGCCGACCCGGACGACCCGCGTCGCACCGGCGAACCGGTGCCCGGCACCTTCCGCACCGTACCGGTGCGCCGGCGCGACGGCGTGCGGTTCGTGTGGTCCGGCGACCTCGCGGGCCAGGGCTGGGGCATCAACCCCGACCTCGGGGGCTACCGCATCTACGACGCGATGGGCGCGCTGGACCCGGACTTCTTCCTGTGCAGCGGCGACAGCATCTACGCCGACGGCCCCATCTCGCCGACGGCCGCACTTCCCGACGGCGGCACGTGGCGGAACATCACCACCGAGGAGAAGTCCAAGGTCGCCGAGACCCTGGCCGAGTTCCGCGGCAACTTCCGCTACAACCTGCTCGACGAGAACCTGCGCCGCTTCAACGCCCAGGTCCCCTCGGTCGTCCAGTGGGACGACCACGAGGTGCGCAACAACTGGTACCCGGGGCAGACCATCGCGGACACCGACGACCGCTACACGGAGAAGAGCGTGGACGTGCTGGCCGCCCGGGCTCGGCGTGCGTTCAGCGAGTACTTCCCGATCCCGACGCTGCGCCCCGGCGCGCGGGAGGGACGTGTGCACCGGGTTCTCCACCAGGGCCCCCTGCTGGACGTGTTCGTGCTGGACATGCGGACGTACCGCAACGCCAACTCCCCCGGCGACCAGACCGTGGACCCGCAGGGGATCCTGGGGCGCGAGCAGCTGGAGTGGCTCAAGCGCGAGTTGTCGCGCTCGCGTGCGGTGTGGAAGGTGATCGCCGCCGACATGCCGATCGGGCTGGTCGTGCCCGACGCCACCGAGGGCAGGGCGCACGTCGAGGCGGTGGCGCAGGGTGACCCCGGCGCGCCGCTGGGCCGCGAGCTGCAGATCGCCGAGCTGCTGCGCTTCGTCAAGCACCGGCGGATCACCGGCACGGTGTGGCTGACGGCCGACGTGCACCACACCTCGGCGCAGCACTACCAGCCCTCCCGTGCGGCGTTCACCGACTTCGAACCGTTCTGGGAGTTCGTCTCCGGTCCCCTCAACGCGGGTGCGTTCCCGGCCAGCGCCCTCGACGGCACCTTCGGGCCGGAAAGGGTGTTCGTGAAGGCGCCGACCGCCTCGAACGTCTCGCCCGCGGGCGGCTACCAGTTCTTCGGCGAGGTCGACATCGACGGCGACAGCGCCGAGATGACGGTGCGGCTGCGGGAGCAGGACGGCACGGTGCTGTTCACGAAGGTGCTCCAGCCGGGCCGGGTGGGCCAGTAGTTCCCGTAACCTGTCGGGTGTGCCGCGCACCGGCGTCATCCCCCGGTGCGCGGCCCCTGCCGGCCGGCTCCCCGTGGCCGGCACGCACACTGACTCAGCACTGGTAAAAAGGGCAACAAATGTCCCAGAAGCCTTCTTTACCCATCGGTCACAGAGCGTTCGTGATCACGCAACACCGTTCCTTCACAGTGACTGCATGAGTCGAGACATGTCTGATGTGACGGATGCCGTGCTGCGCCTCGTCGGGCACGGCCCCGCCGTGCCCGCCATGCTGCTGGCCTCGGTGGCCGCCCTGGTCGCCACGGCGGCCTTCCGCACCCGGTGGTCACGGCGCCACGGGCACGCCCCGCCCGCGGACGATACCGGCGCCCGGCCTCCGGCCACCGGGCCGGCGGCCGGGCCGTCCGAGCGGTCCGAGCGGTCCGAGCGGTCCGACAGGGCGGTACCGGGGACCGGACCGGAAGCCGGGACCGGTGCCGGGGAGAGCGCGTTGTGGCGGATGCGGACGACGGTGCGGGACGCGCCGGGGTCGCTGGCCGTGCTGTGCGGGGCCCTCGCCGACCGACGGGTCGACATCCTGAGCCTGCAGACGCACCCGCTGGCCGAGGGCACGGTGGACGAGTTCCTGCTCCGCGCCCCGGGTGAACTCACGGGGGCGGAACTGGCCGACGTCGTGTCGGCGGCGGGCGGCGCCGACACCTGGACCGAGCGGGCGGACGCCCACGACCTGGTGGACGCGCCGACCCGGGCGCTGGGGCTGGCGGCCCGTACCGCCCTGGACGCGGCGGAACTCCCCCTGGTCCTGAGGCAGTTGCTGGGGCGGTGCACCATCCGGTCACTGCCCGCGGCCGTCACAGGAGACGCGAAGGCCGACGTGCCGCCGGAAGGCACGCTCGAGGACACCGTGCTGCGGCTGCGCGCGCCGGAGGGCGGAGTGATCAGCGTGGAGCGGCCGTATCTGCCCTTCACCCCGGCCGAGTTCGCCCGGGCCCGGGCGCTGGTCGAGCTGGACGCCCGGCTCGGTCCCCGCGTTCCGCGCGGCCAGGACGTGCTGACGCTGCCCGAGGGGAGCGACATCACGGTCCGCAGGGCCGACACCCGTGACGTCCCGGCGGCGAAGGCGATGCACGAGCGGTGCTCGGCGCAGACCCTCTCCCTGCGGTACCACGGCCCGGTCAAGGACGCCGACCGGTATCTGAACCACCTGCTCAGCCCGCGCTTCGGCCGCACCCTCGCCGCGCAGACCGCCTCGGGGCGGATCGTCGGGCTGGGTCATCTGCTGTGGGACGGGGACGAGACGGAGGTGGCGCTGCTCGTCGAGGACGCGTGGCAGCACCGGGGCATCGGCGGCGAACTCCTCGCGCGCCTCGTCGCGATGGCGGCGGAGACGGGCTGCGAGAGCGTGTACGCGGTGACGCAGGCGTCCAACACCGCCATGGTCGCCGCGATGCGCGGCCTGGGCCTCCCCCTCGACTACCAGATCGAGGAGGGGACCCTGGTCATCACGGCCGGCCTGGACCCGGCGGCCCGGGCCGCGGCGCGGCTGCCGCACGGGGAGCGGATCGGCAAGGAGTGAGCGGGCGCGGGGTGTCGCGCGGTCAGCCGGCCCGCGACGGCGCCTCCCGCGTCGACACCGCCTCGGCCGCCCCCTCCCCCAGCGCCCGGTCCAGGTCGGCCCACAGGTCGTCGACGTCCTCCAGGCCGACCGACAGCCGCAGCAGCCGGTCGCCGACCCCGGCACCCCGGCGGTCGTCGGCGTCCACGATGCGGTGGCTGATGGACGCCGGGTGCTGGATGAGCGTGTCGACGCTGCCGAGGCTCACGGCCGGGGTGATCAGCCGGACGCGGCCGATGACCTCGTGCGGGTCGCCGTGGACCTCGAAGGAGACCATCGCGCCGCCGATGCGCGGATAGTGGACGCGGGCCACCCGCGGGTCGGCGGCGAGCCGCTCGACGAGTGCGGCGGCGTTCGCGGAGGCGGCCCGCACCCGCACGGGCAGGGTCGACAGCCCGCGCAGCAGGAGATAGCCGGCCAGTGGGTGCAGAACGCCGCCCGTGGCGAAGCGGACCTGCCGCAGCCGCCCGGCGAACTCCTCGTCGCAGGCCACCACACCGGCCAGCACGTCCCCGTGCCCGCCGAGGTACTTGGTGGCGCTGTGCAGCACCAGCCGGGCGCCCTGTCCGGCGGGGCGCTGGAGGACGGGCGTGGCGAAGGTGTTGTCCACCAGCAGCGGTACCGATCCGCAGGAGTGCGCGACGGCCCTCAGGTCCACCTCGGCCAGCGTGGGATTGGCCGGTGACTCCACGAGCACCAGGCCGGTGTCCGGGCGGAGCGCGTCGGCGATCCCCGCCGGGTCGGTCCAGGTGACCTCCGAGCCGAGCAGCCCGGCGGTCAGCAGGTGGTCGCTGCAGCCGTAGAGGGGTCGTACGGCGACCACGTGCCGCAGCCCCACCGAACCGCGGACCAGCAGGACGGCGCTCAACGCGGCCATGCCGCTGGCGAAGGCGACGGCGGACTCGGTGCCCTCCAGCCGGGCCAGCGCCGTCTCGAAGCGGGCGACGGTGGGGTTGCCGAGGCGGCCGTAGACCGGCGGGCCCTCCGGGTCGGCGCCGGTGGTGGCGAACGCGTCGATGCGGGCGGCCTCGCCGCGGCTGTCGTACGACGGGTAGGTCGTCGAGAGGTCGATGGGCGGTGCGTGCAGTCCCCGGCCGGCGAGATCGTCGCGGCCGGCGTGCACGGCCTCGGTCGCCAGTGCCCTGCCCGTGGGTGCGGGGGTGCGTATGCGGTCGGACGGTGACGTGTGCGTGCGCGCGGAGTCCATGGGACCGAAGGGTGAACACCGACCGGGTCGCCGGGGCCGTGGACCGTGCTACGTTCGGCCAATGGCCGCCTCTGTCGTACTGGATCCGGTGGATCTCCACCTGCTGCGGCTGCTGCAGAACGACGCCCGGACCACCTACCGCGACCTCGCCGCCCAGGTCGGGGTCGCCCCCTCGACCTGCCTGGACCGGGTGACCCGGCTGCGGCGTGCCGGGGTGATCCTCGGCCACCGGCTCGAACTGGACCCGGCGAAGCTGGGGCGCGGGCTCCAGGCACTGCTGTCGGTGCAGGTGCGCCCGCACCGGCGGGAGCTGGTCGGCCCGTTCGTGGAGCGGATCCGGGCGCTTCCGGAGTCGCGCACCGTCTTCCACCTCACCGGCCCGGACGACTACCTCGTCCATGTCGCGGTCGCGGACATGACGGATCTGCAGCGACTGGTCCTGGACGAGTTCACCTCACGGCGCGAGGTGGCACGCGTCGAGACGCGGCTGATCTTCCAGCAGTGGGAGTGCGGGCCGCTGCTCCCGCCCGCCGGGCCGGGGGCCACGCCCTGAGCGAAATCCAGCCGCCCGCGGTACCGGGCGAGGCCGGCCGGGCTGACGCGGCACCGGTATCCGTACGAGGATGTCCGCATGTCAGAGACCAAGAGCCCGCTGCCCCGCGAGGTCGCCGACGCCTACGTCGACGAGCTCATCGCCCTCGACCCGGTCACCGGTACGTACCTCGGCGTGGCCGAGAGTTCCAGCCGCCTTCCCGACTTCTCGCCCGCGGGTCAGGAGGCCCTCGCGGAGCTGGCGCGGGCCACGCTCGCCCTGCTGGACGAGGCGGAGCGCCGGCCCGGCGGGGACAGCGACGTGGAGCGGCGCTGCGCCCGGCTGCTCCGTGAACGCCTCACGGCCGAACTCGCGGTGCACGAGGCGGCGGAGGGTCTGCGTTCGGTCGGCAACATGGGCACCGCCGCGCACTCGGTGCGCGAGGTCTTCACGGTGACGCCGACGCAGACCGACGAGGACTGGTCCCGGATCGCCGAGCGGCTGCGCGCGGTACCGGCCGCGCTCGCGGGCTACCGCGAGTCCTTGGCCCTGGGTCTGGACCGCAAGCTGTACGCGGCTCCGCGGCCGACCGCCACCTTCGTCGACCAGCTCGGCGAGTGGGCGGACACGGGCGAGGGCCGCGGCTGGTTCGAGGACTTCGCGTCGAGCGGCCCCGACGCACTGCGCGCGGAGCTGGACGAGGCGGCCCGGGGCGCGACCGCGGCCGTGGTGGAGCTGCGGGAGTGGATGCGCGACGTGTACGCGCCGACGATCGAGGGCGCCCCGAACACGGTCGGCCGGGAGCGCTACGCGCGCTGGTCGCGCTACTACAACGGCACGGATCTGGACCTCGACGAGGCGTACGCGTACGGCTGGGCGGAGTACCACCGGCTGCTCGGCGAGATGAAGCAGGAGGCGGAGAAGATCCTGCCGGGCGCCGAGACGCCCTGGGTGGCGCTGGCGCACCTGGACGAGCACGGCAGGCACATCGAGGGCGTCGACGAGGTCCGCGACTGGCTGCAGGGCCTGATGGACCAGGCGATCGAGGCGCTGGACGGCACGCACTTCGAACTCGCCGAGCGGGTCCGGAAGGTGGAGTCGCGGATCGCCCCGCCCGGCAGCGCGGCGGCACCGTACTACACACCCCCGTCGGAGGACTTCTCGCGCCCCGGCCGCACCTGGCTGCCGACGATGGGACTCACCCGCTTCCCGGTCTACGACCTGGTCTCCACCTGGTACCACGAGGGTGTCCCGGGCCACCACCTCCAGCTCGCGCAGTGGGCGCACGTCGCGAAGGACCTCTCCCGCTACCAGGCCTCGGTCGGCATGGTCAGCGCCAACGCTGAGGGCTGGGCGCTGTACGCGGAGCGGCTGATGGACGAGCTGGGCTTCCTCACGGACGCGGAGCAGCGCCTCGGCTACCTGGACGCGCAGATGATGCGGGCCGCCCGGGTCATCGTGGACATCGGCATGCACCTGGAGCTCCGGATCCCGGCGGACTCCCCGTTCCACCCGGGTGAGCGCTGGACGCCGGAGCTGGCGCAGGAGTTCTTCGGTGCGCACAGCAGCCGCCCGGCGGACTTCGTGGAGAGCGAGCTGACCCGGTACCTGACGATCCCGGGCCAGGCGATCGGCTACAAGCTCGGTGAGCGGGCGTGGCTGCTGGGCCGGGAGAAGGCCCGCGAGCGGCACGGCGACGCCTTCGACCCGAAGGCCTGGCACATGGCCGCCCTCTCCCAGGGCTCGCTGGGCCTGGACGACCTGGTGGACGAGCTGTCCCGGCTCTGAGCCCCGCTCACCTCCTGAAGCCGCCCTCCGAGTCGACGACCTGACCGGTGACCCACTCCGCCTCGTCCGTGGCGAGCCACGCGATGAGGCGGGCCGGGTCGTCGGGCATGCCCCACCGTCCGGCGGGGAAGAGCGCGGCGACGGCCTCGTGGTCGTCGCCGGTCATGTAGCCGGTGTCCACGGGGCCGGGGTTGACCGCGTTCACGGTGACGGCGTGCTCGGCGAGTGTCGTCGACAGGGAACGCGTGACGGAGGCGAGCGCCCCCTTCTGCAGCGCGTAGGCGATCTCGCCGGGCATGCCGCCCCCGAGGTCCTGGCCGGAGGTCATCAGCACCACGCGTCCGCCGGGCGTGCGGGGCGGCAGCGCGGCGCGCAGCCGGGCGTACGCCTGGACGAGCAGCAGCACCGAGCGGGTGTCCACCTGCCAGTGGGCGTCGAGCATCGCGGCGTCGATCGTGTCGAGGGTGCCGTCACAGCCGCTGAGGGCGTGGTTGGCGACCAGGATGTCCAGCCGTCCGCCGAGCGCTTCGGCGGCGCCGGCGACGAGTTCGCCGGGTGCGGCCGGGCCGGCGAGGTCCCCCGGGCCCGCCACCACGGTGGCGTCCGGGTCGCCGAGCGCCGCGCGCACGGGGGCGACCACGTCCTCGGTCCGGTCGGCGCCCCAGGGCATGGCGGCGTCGTGCGGTACGTGGTGGTGCAGGTAGACGCTCGCCCCGTAGGCGGCGAGCCGCCGGGCCACGGCGTGGCCGATGCCGCCGCGCCGACTGGCTCCGGTGACGAGGGCGGTCCTGCCGCGCAGGGGCAGGGGGTCGCGGCGCAGGTCTTCGGGGGCGGGGTGGGGACGTCGTGGCATGGGGCCCCATGATGGCCGGTCCGCGGCCACGGCGCACCCGGTTTGAGCGGCGCCTGCCGTTCCGCCTGCCACCGCGGTGGCAGGACACCCGCCAGGTCTCGGGGCCGAGATCCTCGAGGCGCACCACGTCACAGGGGACGACTGCTTCGTCATCAAGGTCGCGGCGCGTTCGATGCGGCACCTGGAGGAGGTGTCGGGCCGGATCGGCACGCTGGGCTCGGTCACGACGAGCGTCGTCTACTCCTCGCCGCTCCCCCGTCGGCCCCTGAGCCGCTGAGGACCGCCGGGGTCTGTCAGCCGGCGCCCCGCTGCCGCAGCGCCGAGCCCGTCCGTCCCTTCACGACCTCCAGCTGGGCGTGGATCCGCCGTCTCAGGTCGCCGACGTGGCTGACGATGCCGACGCTGCGGTCCCGTTCGCGCAGCGAGTCGAGGACGTCGAGGACCTCGTCGAGGGTCTGGTCGTCGAGGCTGCCGAAGCCCTCGTCGATGAAGAGGGTGTCCAGGCGGACGCCGCCGGCCTCGTCCGTGACGACGTCGGCGAGGCCGAGCGCGAGGGCGAGCGAGGCGAAGAACGTCTCGCCCCCGGACAGCGTCGCCGTGTCGCGCTCGCGACCGGTCCAGGCGTCGACGACGTGCAACCCGAGGCCGCTGCGGCCGCGCCCGGTGCGGTCGTCGGAGTGGACGAGGGTGTAGCGACCGGAGGACATGCGCCGAAGCCGCGCGGTCGCCGCCGCGGCGACCTGTTCGAGGCGGGCCGCCAGCACGTACGACTCCAGGCGCATCTTGCGTTCGTTGTCCGCCGAGGTGCCCGCGGTGAGCGAGGCGAGGCGGGCGACGCGGTCGTGCTCCTCGCGCAGCGGCGCGAGCCGGCGTACGGCGGTGGCGGCCCGCGCCGAGAGCCGGCCGAGTTCGGCGCAGCGCCGGGCGGCGGCGTCACGTGCCGAGGAGGCGTCGCGCAGCCGTCGGCCCGCCTCCGCGGCGGTGTCTTCCGCCGAGGCCAGGTCGGCGGGGGGCCGCTGGGCAGCGGCGGCGGTGTCGGCTTCGGTGAGGACCGCGCGGACGGCGGACTCCTCGGCGTCCCACGCGTCGAGCCGGCGTTGCAGCTCCCGGTGGGCGGCGTCGTCGAGCAGCGCGGCGGCCGCGTCCCGCGGGGTGTCGAAGCCGGCGCGGAAGGAGGCGTCGGCGAGGCGTGCGTCGGCGGCCTTGAGCCGCTGGGCGGTGTCCTCGGCGACGCGGACGGCGTCGGCGGCCTCCGTCAGCAGCGCTGCCCGGCGCTCCAGCTGGGCGGCCCGCTGTGCCACACTGTCCGCGGTGCCGCGGGCCCGCGTCAACTCCTCGTCGAGTGCGACCCGTTCTCGCTCCAGCCGTTCCCGGTTACCGACCCGGGAGGCGGCCCGGACGGCCGCCTGCTGCTGTGCGGCGATCCGCTGCTCGCGCTCCTGCTCCGCCCGGCGCAGCTCCTCCTGCGCGGCGTGCAGCCCGGAGGCACCCGCGCGGGCACGGGCGTACCGCCGCTCCAGGTCCTCGGCCTCCTCGGCCAGCCGCTCGGTGGGCGCGTCCCCCGCCTCAGCCGTGGCGGCGGAGAGCGCCTCCCGTACGGTGCCCAGGCGCCGTTCGGCCTCGGCACGCCGCTCGTCGGCGTCCTGATGGGCGGCGAGGGCCCGCTCCTCCGCCTCGCGGTCGACGTGCCCGGCGATCCTGCGGGCGGGGGCGGGGTGTTCGGTGGCGCCGCACACGGCGCACGGCGCGCCGTCGGTGAGGTGCGCGGCGAGTTCGGCGGCGATGCCGTTCAGCCGCTGTTCCTTGAGGTCGAGCCAGTGGGCGCGGGCCTCGACGGCGCGTTCGCGCGCGGCGAGGGCCAGCCGCTGCGCCTCCTGCGCGTCCACGGCGAACCGGTCCCGTCGCCGGGCGGCGCTCAGCCGCCGCTGCGCCGGCTCGCGCTGCACGGCGAGCTGTTCGGCGTGGGTCGCGGCCTCCCGTGCGGAGTCGACACGGGCCTGCAGTCCGGTGCGGACGGCCTCCCAGCCGGCGAGCCAGGTCTCCGCCTCGTGCAGGACGTCCTCGTCGGCGCGCTCCTGGCGGTCCAGCCCGGCCTGCTCCTCGCCCAGCTCGGCGAGGCGCTGTTCGGCGCGCCGGGCCGACGCCAGTGCGCCCAGTTCCTCGGTGGCCCGGCGCGCGGCGGCGGCCAGTCCGGCGGCGCCGGCGTCCGCGAGGGTGCCGGGCAGCAGGGCTCGCGCGCGGGCCTCGGAGGCCGCCGCCCGCCGGTGCTCGGCGTCGGCGGCGTCCCGCAACTCCAGTGCGGGGGCGACCGCTGCGGCCTTGCGGGCCCGCTCCATGCGGTGCTGCGCCGCTCGGTGGGCGTCGGCCCGCTGGGCCAGTAGCGCGGCCCGCTCCCGCGCCTCGGCGAACCGCCGCTGCAGCCGGTCCAGTTCCCGGGCGTCGGCCAGGTCCCGTTCGGCGGCGGCCTGGGCGGACTCGGTGGCCGTGAGGCGGCAGTCGGCCATGTCGAGCAGCTCGCGGGCCGTGCTGCGGGCGACGGCCGCGGCGCTCAGGACGGCTTCGGCCAGCCCCGGTTCGCCCGGCGCGAGTTCCGGCAGCTCCATGGCGTCACCGGCGGCCTGCTGCATCCGGTGGGCGTCGGCCAGCAGCGCGGCGTCGCCCTCGCGCACCTGTGCCTCGGTCGTGCGGCGCCGCTCGGCGAGGCGCTTCTCGGCCTCGGCGAAGCGCCGGGTGTCGAAGAGCCGGCCGAGCAGCTTGCCGCGTGCCTCGGCGTCGGCGCGCAGGAAGCGCGCGAAGTCTCCCTGGGGCAACAGGACGACCTGGCAGAACTGTTCGCGGCTCATACCGAGCAGCTGGGTGATCTCCTCGCCTATCTCCTGGTGGGAGCGGCTGAGGTCCTTCCAGGCGCCGGCCGTCGCGTCGTACTCGCGCAGCCAGGTCTGGGCCTTGTCGACGGTCGTGCCCTTGCCGCGCAGCTTCGGGCGTTCCCACGGGGGCTGCCGGGTGATCTCCAGGCGGCGCCCGGCCACGGTGAGTTCGAGGCGCACCTCGGTGCGGGTGCCGACGGCCGCGTGGTCGCTGCGCAGCGTCATGCCCTGCCCGCTCTGCCGGGCGCCCGGCACCGATCCGTACAGCGCGTAGCAGACGGCGTCGAGGACGGAGGTCTTGCCGGCGCCGGTCGGTCCGTGCAGGAGGAACAGCCCGGCCGCCGACAGGGCGTCGAAGTCGACGCGCTGCGCGGTGCCGAAGGGACCGAAGGCGGTGATGTCCAGCCGGTGCAGCCTCACCGGGCCACCTCTCGCACGGTCTCGTCCGCGCGCACCGCGTCGAAGGCGTCGCGCAGCACGGTCTGTTCGTGGTCGTCGGGAGCGGCGCCGCGCACGTATGTCACGAAGTCCTCCGCGATCTGCTGGTCGCTGCGGCCCGCGAGGCGCCGCGCGTAGGAGACGGCCGGGTCGTCCGGGGCGCGCTCGGGGTCGAAGACGAGGCTGAGCGTGTGCGGGAAGCGCTCGGTCAGCCGGGCCATGGGCTCGGCCGGGCGGACCGGGTCGGTGAGGGTCGCCTCGACCCAGGCCTCCTCGTGCCGGCTCAGCCCGGGGTCGGCGAGCAGGTCCTCCAGGGTGCCCCGCAGCCGGGCCAGCGGGCGCGGCACCGGGCAGTCGACGCGCTCGGCGGTGACCGAACCGTCGGCAGCGAGGTCGACGAGCCACATGCTCTTGCGGTGCGCGGCCTCCGAGAAGGAGTACGGCAGTGGGGAGCCGGAGTAGCGGACGCGCTCGGTGAGGGTCTGGCAGCCGTGCAGGTGTCCGAGTGCCACGTAGTCGACGCCGTCGAAGACGCCGGAGGGCACGGCGGCGACCCCGCCGACGGTGATGTCCCGCTCGCTGTCGCTCTGCTCGCCGCCGGTGACGAAGGCGTGCGCGAGGACCACGGAACGCGTGCCCCGCGCGCGGCCTGCGAGGTCGGCGCGGACCCGGTCCATGGCGGCGGCCAGCACGGTCTCGTGGCCCGCCTTCTCCACCCCGAACTCCGTCTTCACCAGGGCCGGTTCGAGGTAGGGCAGCCCGTAGAAGGCCACCTCTCCGTGGGCGTCCTCCAGCACCACCGGGGTGCCGCATCCGGCCGGGTCGGTGCGCAGGTGGATGCCGGCGCGGTCGATGAGTCCGGCGCCGACGCCGAGGCGGCGGGCCGAGTCGTGGTTGCCGGAGATCATCACCGTCGGCACGCCGAGGCCGGCGAGGCGGTGCAGGGCGTCGTCGAACAGCTCGACGGCGGCGAGCGGCGGCACCGCCCGGTCGTACACGTCCCCCGACACGACCACGGCGTCGACGCCGTGCTCGCGCACGGCCGCCACGAGGTGGTCGATGAACCCGGCCTGGGCGCCGAGCATGTTCACCCGGTGGAACGCCCGGCCGAGGTGCCAGTCGGAAGTGTGCAGCAGTCGCATGACCCCCGAGACTAACGGCAGGGTCCGACAGCCCGGTGCTTACTCCCGTTTCACCCCCGAGACCACCCCATAAACGGCCTTCACCCCTTTGTTCCGCTGGTGCCCCTTTTCAGGCGTCCCCGTACGCCTCCCCGCCCAGCTCGAACCCGGCCGACCCCGCGGTGGCGTCCGCGAGCCAGGACCGGAAGGCCTCCACGTCCGCCTCCGGCAGGCCGATCTCCAGGGTGACGGCTTCGTCGTACCGCACGTCGCGTACCGCGCGTCCCGCCGCGCGCAGGTCGTTCTGGAGCTTGCCGGCGCGCTGGTGGTCAACGGTCACCGTGGCCAGGCGGAAACGGCGCCGGGTGAGCGTGCCGAGGTCGTCCAGTGCCTCGCCGACCGCGCCGCCGTAGGCACGGATGAGGCCGCCCGCACCGAGCTTGACGCCGCCGTAGTACCGGGTGACGACGGCGACGACGTACCGCATGTCGCGGCGCAGCAGCATCTGGAGCATCGGGACGCCGGCGGTGCCGCCGGGTTCGCCGTCGTCGCTGGCCTTCTGGACGGCCGCGTCGGCTCCGATGACGTACGCCCAGCAGTTGTGGGTGGCGTCGGCGTGCTCCTTGCGCACGGCGGCGATGAACGCCTGGGCCTCCTGCTCGGTGGCGGCCGGAGCCAGGGCGCACAGGAAGCGGGAGCGGTTGATCTCGGTTTCGTGCACACCCGCGCGGGCGACCGTGCGGTACTCGTCCTGCATCCGGCCAGCCTATGCGCTCCCCGTCATCCGCCTCTCGGCACGGTCGTCGCGGTCAGCGGGGCCGTGCCGGGGGCGAGGGCCCGCCAGGAGGTGCCGTGCCAGGCCGGTACGGCGACGGCCGAGGTCGGGTGCTTCACTCCGACCCGGTCCGGCGCGTCGCCGACCGCGTCTGCGGCCAGGTCGGTGACCAGCTCCTCCAGGCCTGGGTTGTGGCCCACCAGGAGCAGCGTGCCGACCTCCGCGGGCGTCTCGCGGACCACCTCCGGCAGGTCGGGCACGCCGGCGGCGTACAGGCGCGCGTCACAGCGCCCCGGCGGCGGGGTTGCCCCACTGGGCGGAGGCCGGTTCCCAGGCCCGGAGGGCGTGTGCGCAGAGGGCGTGCGGGCTACCGGCCCTTCTTGACCGGCTCCCGGGCCCGGAGGGCGCGTGCGGCGGTGGACCACAGCGCGAGGTGGGGCGGGCAGCCGGCCTCCGCGAGGGCCCGTCCGGCGGCGGTGGCGTCCCGGCGTCCGCGTCCGGCGAGCGGGCGGTCGTGGTCGGCGACGCCTTCGGGACGGGCCGACTCGGCGTGCCGCGGGACGGCCAGGCGGCGCGACGGCCCGGGGCCCGGGCACGCGATCACGCCGGGGACCCGAGGTCGCGGGTGAGGTCGAGGCCGAGGAACCGGTCGGCGTAGGCGTAGGTCTCGAAGCGGGCTCCGTCGGCGAGGCCCGGATCGGTCTCCACGTGGCGCAGGACACGCAGCACCGCCGGGGCGTCCAGGTCGTCCTCCCAGGCGGCCCGGAGCCGGTCGCGCACCTCGCCCGGGACGGGACGCGACGGCTGTCGCGCCCAGGCGGCGACCGCGCGGCGCCAGCGTGCGAGCGTGCCCCGGGCCTCGTCGAGCACGCGCGCGTCGAGCTCCACGCGCGCGTGATGGTGGCGCTCCAGCAGGGCGAGCCGGAGGGCGTCGGGGTCGTCGGGGTTGTGTCCGGCCGGGTCCACGGGGGCGACGGCGACCGTCACGCCGTCCGGTGGAGCCCCGCCCTCGCGGACCACGTGCACGGCCTGGCCGGACCCGGCGGCGCCGCCGTCCTCGAAGGGCCGGATGCCGAGGGCCGCGGCGTCCTCCCCAAGCCGCGTCCCCTCCTCGTCGCCGGTCAGCAGGGCCCATGTGGGCGTGCCGTCGAGTTCCAGGGCCCGCACCAGGAGGTCGGCGACGAGCAGCACGCGCAGGCCGGTGGTGTCGCGGCCCGGCGCGTGCGCCTCGACACGGGTCGGGGCCCGGCGTGCGGGGGCGGCGGGGACGGGCCCGGCGGTCCGGGCGTCGATGATGCGCAGCACGCAGTGAGCGTAGGCGGGGCGGGGCGACGGCGCACAGGGGCGCGCTCACGGGGAATCCCGGCGGGCCGCCGTCCGTTGTCCGTCTTGGGGACGCGACACGAGTCCAGGAGCCCAAGTCCAAGGAGGCCGCCGGTGTACGGCGACGAGGCAACCGTCCGCAGGATCCTCACCGAGCTCGGCGACACCTGGGCCGTGGTGGGCCTGTCGTCCAACCGCGGGCGTGCCGCGTACGGCGTCGCCGAGGTGCTGCGGCGCTTCGGCAAGCGCGTCGTGCCCGTGCACCCCAAGGCGGAGACGGTGCACGGCGAGCCCGGTTACGCCTCCCTCGCGGACATCCCCTTCGACGTGGACGTCGTCGACGTCTTCGTCAACAGCGACCTGGCCGGAGCGGTGGCCGACGAAGCGGTGACGAAGGGCGCCGGGGCCGTCTGGTTCCAGCTCGACGTCGTCGACGAGGCCGCGTACGCACGGACAAGGGCCGCGGGCCTCGACATGGTCATGGACCGCTGCCCGGCGATCGAGATCCCGCGCCTCGGCTGACCCCACACCCGCCCACCGGGCACCGTTCGGACGCGGGCCGACGACCACGCGCACCGCGGGTCCGTCGGTCGGTCGGTCCAGCGCGTACCCGTGCCCGTTCTCGCTCGGCACCGCGAAGCACCCGCTGCCGGGGGACCGGACCCGCCCCCTCCGACAGCGCGGCCGACCCGGCTGCGCGCCGAGGCCGCCCTGGTCGTGGACGGCGAGGCGACGGTCCGCCAGGCCCACCGCGTCGCCGTGGAGGCCGAGCACGCGCTGCACGCCGTGCCCCGGCTCACCGCCGCCCTCGTCCACGCCGACCCGGCACCCGCTCCGGGGGAGACGGATCCGCGTCCGGCGCCGGCCCCTCACGCCGCGGCGTGAGCGGTCAGGCCACGCCGAGCCCCTCCAGGACCACGGCCCCGGGCAGTTCCGCGAAGGCCTTCCCGGGCACCCGCAGCTTGCCGCGCCGGCGTCCGCTGCCGACGAGGACGTACGGCAGGTCGACGACGGCCGAGTCGACCAGCACGGGCCAGTCGCCGGGCAGCCCGACCGGGGTGATGCCTCCGTACTCCATGCCGGTCTCGCTCGTGGCGGTGTCCATCGAGGCGAACGACGCCTTCCGGGCGCCGAGGTGGCGGCGCACGACGCCGTTGACGTCGACCCGGGTGGTGGAGAGCACCACACAGGCGGCCGTCGTCGTGCCACCGCCCCGCTTGCCGGTGACCACCACGCAGTTGGCGGACTGTTCGAGCAGTTCACGTCCGTAGTGCTCGACGAAGGTGGCGGTGTCGGCCCACTCCGGGTCGGTGTCGACGTAGACGATCTGCTCGGCGGGGACGCTGCCGCGCCAGTGGCGTACGGCGTCGGCGACCGGGCGGGTCAGCTCGTCGAGGCGGTCCGGGGCGGGCGCGGCGTTGTCGAAGTTCCCGAGGGGTGCGTGCATGGCCGCACGCTAACAACAGCGCGTGGCCCGGTGAACGGCCGTCTCAGGGGACGGCCGGCACCGAAAGTGCCGTGCCCGTCTCCACCGGCACGTCGCTCTCGGCCCGCGCGGTGAGCGCGAGGGGGAAGGCCCTGCCGGGGGCGCCGGCGGGGCACGTTGCGCGCCAGGGGCCGGGCCGGCGGGTCGAGGTCCGCCGCGTTCGGTGCGGCGGCGGACCGGGGCGGTGGACGGTCAGCCGTCGGCCGCGGGCTCCGCGAGCCTGCCCGGCGCTCCCGCCCCGTCGTCCAGCTCGGCGAGCCTGGCCACGGCCTGGTCGTCCAGCTTCGACAGCGCCCGCAACTGCCCCGGCGTGACCCCGTCGGGGATCGGCACCGGCGCCGGGGTCCGCAACGGCGGCTGCCAGCCGTCGGCGGGCGTCCACCGCCGCACGACGCGGGCCGGCGCGCCGGCCACCACCGCGTGGTCGGGCACCGTGCCGCGGACCACGGCACCGGCGGCCACCACCACGTTCCGCCCGATCCGCGCCCCCGGCAGGACGACCGCGCCGGTGCCGATCCAGCAGCCGGAGCCGATCTCCACCGGGTCCATCCGGGGCCACTGCTTGCCGATGGGCTGGTGCGGGTCGTCGTAGGAGTGGTTGGTGGAGGTGACGTAGACGTACGGGCCGAAGTAGCAGTCGCTGCCGATGGTGACCGCGGTGTCCGCGATGACGTGGCTGCCGCGGCCGAGGACGACCCCGTCGCCGATGCGCAGGATCGGCTCGGGGCCGAGGTCGAGGTCGGGCATGAGTCCGGCGGTGAGGGTGACCTGTTCGCCGATGATGCAGTGGTCGCCGACGTGGATCCAGGGCTCACCGAAGACCGTGCCGAGCGGGAAGGCGAGCCGGGTCCCCGTGCCCAGCGCGCCGAAACGGAGGCGCCCGGGGTGTGCGGCGGTGACCGATCCGGTGCGCTGCACCCAGGCCCAGCCCGCGTGGACGGCCCGCTGCGCGAGGCGGCTTCGCCAGGACGAGAACGTGTTCTTGCGCTTCGGCACGCGCTCACGGTAGTCGGCGAGCGGTGCGGCCATGGCTCCCGCGGCCTGTGATCTTCACCCCACCGGGTGGCGTACGGTGCCGTACACCACCCGAGCAGGAGGCGATGATGACGCAGAAGGCGCTGATCACGGGCATCGGCGGCAAGAACCCGAAGGTGGACGGGGAGGCCTTCGTGGCACCGACGTCCTCGGTCATCGGGGACGTGACCCTGCACGCGGGGGCGAGCGTCTGGTACGGGGCGGTGCTGCGCGGAGACGTCGAGCGGATCTCCGTCGGGGCCGACAGCAACGTCCAGGACAACTGCACGCTCCACGCCGACCCCGGTTTCCCCGTCACCGTCGGCGAACGCGTCTCCATCGGCCACAACGCCGTGGTGCACGGCGCGACCGTCGAGGACGACTGCCTGATCGGCATGGGCGCCACGGTGCTCAACGGCGCCGTGATCGGCGCCGGCTCACTGGTCGCGGCCCAGGCCCTGGTCCCGCAGGGGATGCGGGTGCCCCCCGGCTCACTCGTCGCGGGAGTGCCGGCGAAGGTCAAGCGGGAGCTGACACAGGAGGAGCGTCAGGGGGTCACGCTGAACGGGACGATGTACGCGGCGCTCGCCGTGGAGCACGCCCGCCTCGGCGAGTGAACGACGGGTGAGCGGCGGGGTCCGCGGACCGTGTGCCGGCCGGTCGTGACGGTCGCGGGCCGGTCGAGGCGGTCGCCGGCCGGTCGTGACGGTCCCCTTGCGCGGCCCGGCCGCGGATCGGCACCGGCCCGCGCACCCGACGGGGCGCGCTACTCCCCGGCGGTCACGGGCCGGGTATCCGTCCGGGCCTTGCCCGCCTTGCGCTTGACGATCAGCATCGAGGTGACGCCGATCAGGACCGCCACCACCAGGCCCACCCACGAGAAGCGCTTGAGCCAGGACTCGGCGACGACGCCGACGTAGTAGATGACGGCGGTGGTGCCGCCCGCCCAGAGGATGCCGCCGAGGATGTTGGCGATCAGGAACTTCCAGTACGGCATCCGCAGCACACCGGCCAGCGGCCCCGCGAAGATGCGCAGCAGGGCGACGAAGCGGCCGAAGAACACGGCCCACATGCCCCACTTCTGGAAGGACCGCTCGGCCGTGGCGATGTGCCCCTCGCTGAAGTGCCTGGGGAACTTGGCGCCCAGCCAGGCCAGCAGCGGCCGGCCGCCCTTGCGGCCGATGGCGTACCCGATGGAGTCGCCGATCACCGCGCCCGCGCTGGCACAGGCGCCGAGGATCAGCGGGTCGATCCCGCCGTGCTGCGACGACAGCAGGGCCGCCGACACCAGGACGATCTCGCCGGGCAGCGGGATGCCCAGGCTCTCCAGACCGATGATCAGCCCGACCATGGCGTAGACGGCCGCCGCGGGCACCGTGTCGAGCCACTCCTGGACGTGCAAGGTCCCACCCTCCGCTTCGTGTACCTGATGCGTTCCGGGCGGGACTCGCCGCTTCCCGGTGCGCCTCGACCGAGGCGCACCGGGAAGCCTACCGGGTCGCCGCCGGTCAGCCGTTGGGGCGCAGGGTCCACGTGACGGTCATCTCACCGGTGACGGCGCCGTCCTCCCGCTGGATGGCGACGCTCACCGGGAACTCGGGGCGGCTGCCCTCGTCGAGTTCCGCGACGACCTCGGCGACGGGGCGGCCGAGCGTCGCGGTGGCCGTGACCGGCCCGAGCGCGATCTTCCTGAAGGCGATCTCGGCGGTGACCGGCAGCGGCACAGCCCGGGAGAGCTGGTCCCCGAAGGCGGCCAGGACGATCGCGCCGCTGGCCGATTCCCCCAGGGTGAACATGGCTCCGGCGTGCGGCCCGCCGACGTGGTTGTGGTATTCGCTCTGATCCGGAAGGGCCAGCACCGCCTTCTCCGGAGTGGTCTCCAGGTACTCGAGGTTCAGGGTCCGGACCATCGGCACCGTGGCGGCGAGCAACTCGCCGATCGACATCTGATCTGCGCTCATGCCGGTAGGTTACCCGCGAGTAGCTCCAAGGGGCCAGGATCCTCGCGGAGTCGACTTTGCTACGTCCCTGACAAGGGCCGGTGACCGAATCGTGTCCTCGGCGGCATTAGGGTGACTGCTCATGTGGCCAGGACAGCAGCCGCCCGGGGGCGAGCAGAACCCGCAGAACAACCCGTACCAGCAACCGGGGTACCAGCAGCCGAATCCGTATCAGCAGCCCGGCTACCAGCAGCAGCCCTACGGGCAGCAGCAGTGGGGGACTCCGCAGCCCCCCGGCGCCCCGCAGCCGGCTCCGGGTGGGGGCGGCGGTGGCGGAAACCGGACCAGGCTGGTCGCGATCGTCGCGGCCCTCGCCGTGGTGGCGGCCGCCGGTGTCACCGGCTTTCTCGTACTGGGCGGTGACAAGGACGACCAGGCGGACGACGGCAAGGCCAAGAAGCCGTCCGCGAGCGCGTCCACGGACAAGTCCGAGCCTCCGTCCACCGACCCGAGCCCGTCCGGCTCCGACGACAACCCGCGGGCCGGGGGCGAGCCGAAGGCGACCGTCGACGGCTGGAAGGTCGTCGCCAACCCGCGGTTCGGCACCATGTTCGACGTGCCCGCCGAGTGGGAGGTCGACAGCACCGACACCAGCGTCGGCTTCGAGTGGGAGGAGAAGGGCAAGACGGAGCGCACCACCGTCACCGCCCCGGCCTACCTGAAGTCCGAGTGGTGCACGACGGACGAGAACAAGGACGGCCGCAAGGAGAGCACCGCCCTCGCCACCACCGGTACCCGCGGTGAGAGCGGCGCCAAGAACACGGACATGGCGGCCGAGACGCGGGTGCCGTGGTGGATCTACGGCGGTTACACGGAGCCGGACAAGAAGAGCGTGAAGTACGGCAAGCCGAAGCCGTACACCACGGCCTCCGGCATCCAGGGCAGCGTCATCACGGCGTACTCCCAGGGCACACCCCAGAAGGGGAAGTGCGACAGCGAGGGCAAGGCGATCACCTTCGCGTTCCAGAACGGCGCGGGCGACTTCGTCACCTGGAACCTGTACGGCGCCAAGGGCGTCGACGAGGAGGTACCGGAGGCGACGATCCAGAAGATCCTGAGCACCGTGCGCCTCACCGAGGAACCGCCGACCGACTCGTAGGCCGCGGCACGCCGCCGGGCGGCGCCGCGTGCGCCGCTCAGCCGATGCCGAACGCCCCGGCGGGAGGCTCGGGCGACGGTACGGCGTCCTCGTCCCGCACCGGCCGCGCGTCGCCGATGAGGTCCCGCAGGGCGGGCCCGTGCTCGACCCTGGCCGGGAAGGCGTCGGCGGCGGTGCGCCGGGCCAGCGCCGCCGTGTCGAGGGGCCGGTGCGCGGCGACGAGGACCGCGTTGCCGAAGCGGCGTCCGCGCAGGACACCCGGTTCGGCGATCAGCGCCAGCTCCTCGAAGAGCGTGGCGAACCCCGCCAGCTGGGGGCGCAGGAAGGGGAAGGGGGCCGCGTCGGCCAGGTTGGCCACGTAGACGCCGTCCGCCCGCAGGACCCGCGCGGCCTCGCGGACGTAGTCCACGGAGGTCAGGTGCGCGGGCACCCGCGATCCCCCGAAGACGTCGGCGACCAGCACGTCGGCCGAGTCCGCGGGGGCGGCCTCCAGCCAGGCGCGGGCGTCGGCGCCGTGCGCGGTGATGCCCGCGCCGTCCGGCAGCGGCAGGTGCTCGGCGACCAGGTCCAGCAGGCCCCGGTCGGCCTCCACGACGTCCTGCCGCGATCCGGGCCGGGTCGCGGCCAGGTAGCGGGGCAGGGTGAACGCGCCGCCGCCGAGGTGCAGCACGTCCAGCGCGCGTCCCGGCTCGGCCACCGTGTCCAGGACGTGGCCGAGCCGGCGCGTGTACTCGAATTCCAGGTGTGCCGGATCGTCCAGGTCCACGTACGACTGCGGCGCCCCGTCGACGGTGAGCAGCCAGGCCCGCTCCCGGTCCACGTCGGGCATGAGCTTGGCGGTGCCGTGGTCGGTGACGCGGCTGACGGGTATGGCTTCGTTCACCCCGTCATTGTGACGGAGGGGAACCGCGGCCCGGCGCCGTCGGCCGGCCCGCGGTCCCTCCGTCACGCGCCCCCGCTCATTCGACAGCGGTCACGGTCCCCGCTCCCACGGTCCGGCCGCCCTCACGGACGGCGAACCCCAGACCGGGCTCCAGCGGCACGTCCCGCCCCAGCTCCACCGTCATCGTCACCGTCTCCCCGGGCCGGGCGACGGCCGTCCCCCCGAGGTCGACGGCCCCGACCACGTCCGCGGTGCGGATGTAGAACTGCGGCCGGTACCCCGTGGCGACCGGCGTCGAACGCCCGCCCTCGCGCGCCGACAGCACGTACACCCGGGCCGAGAAGCGTCGCCCGGGCACGACGCTGCCGGGCGCGGCGACCACGTGGCCGCGGCGCACCGTGTCGCGGGCGACCCCGCGCAGCAACAGCGCCACGTTGTCCCCGGCCTGCGCTTCCTCCATCGGCTTGCCGAAGGTCTCCAGGCCGGTGACGACCGTCTCGACGGACGCCCCGAGCACCTCGACCCGGTCGCCGACGCGGACGGTGCCGCGCTCGACCGCGCCGGTGACGACCGTGCCCCGGCCGGTGATGGTGAGCACGCTCTCCACCGACAGCAGGAACGGCGCGTCCAGATACCGCTCGGGCATGGGCACATAGGTGTCCACGGCGTCCAGCAGCGCCTCGACGGACGCGGTCCACCGCGGGTCGCCCTCCAGGGCCTTCAGTCCCGAGACCCGTACGACGGGCACGGCGTCGCCGCCGTAGCCGTGCGCGGTGAGCAGTTCGCGTACCTCCAGCTCGACGAGGTCGGTGAGCTCCTCGTCCCCCGCGTCGGCCTTGTTCAGCGCGACGACGATGTGGTCGACGCCCACCTGCCGGGCGAGCAGCACGTGTTCGGCGGTCTGCGGCATGATCCCGTCCAGTGCGGAGACGACGAGGATCGCCCCGTCGAGCTGGGCGGCGCCGGTGACCATGTTCTTGACGTAGTCGGCATGGCCCGGCATGTCGACGTGCGCGTAGTGCCGGGTGTCGGTCTCGTACTCGACGTGCGCGATGTTGATGGTGATGCCGCGCGCCGCCTCCTCGGGGGCGCGGTCGATGCGGTCGAAGGGCACGTACGTGCCGGCGCCGCGCTCGGCGAGGACCTTGGTGATGGCGGCGGTCAGGGTGGTCTTGCCGTGGTCGACATGGCCCATCGTGCCGATGTTCAGATGCGGTTTGGTGCGGACGTACGCCGTCTTGGACATGGCGGTACCTCGAAGCCTCGTGGCGGTGGTGGGGACCCCGGGGACTCGCCGACCCTCCCCCTGCGGGGTCCGCCGGACGATCCGGGGAGGGTCAGCTTCGGGCGCCGTCGGCGGCGGCCGGGAAGAAGGTGACGGCAGCCTTCGGGGCATCCGCGACCGCGGATGCTGCGAGGGGGAAGGCGTACCGGAACATGACGCCGATCCTCGCGGACGCTTTGCCCCACGTCGAATGGTTTTTTATGGCACGGGAGTTCGAGGATCGTCCCGGCCCGCTACGGACCGACGGCCCGCAGTGCCTCCCGCGCGGACAGCGGCGCGAGGCGTCCCCGTGCTCGGCCACGAAGCCGCGCACGGCGTCCGGGCCGGTCGTGGCGTACTCGCTCGGGCACCAGCCGACGGCCTTGCGGACGAAGTAGTCGTCCCGACGGCCTTGCGGTCGAAGAAGTCGTCGTGGGCGGACCGGCCCAGGCAGTAGCCGGAGAGGCGGGCCGTGTCGGTGCGTTGCCGGTGGCGCAGTTGGTGGAGCAGGGCGGCGCGGACCAGCCACCGGTCCTCGTCCGCGATCCAGGCGTCCGTGTCGGCCGTGAGGTCCCGGCCGGCGTCGACCAGCCCGCCGACGACGTGCGCGGGGCGAGCGGGTCGACGGCGTTCCACCAGGGGACGGTGGTGAGCAGGCTGCGTGGCGCGTCCGGAATTCCCGTGCCTGTGACGCACATGAGACGCACCATACGGCGATCACACACATTTGTCGGTTAGTGTCACCGGATGCTCGATGCCACCACCCGCTCTGGGGGCACCGCCACGGTCTCTCCCCGGACCGCCGCGACGGAGCTCGCCGTCGCCACAACCGCCGGACCGGTCGCACCGGCCCGCTTCGCCGCCCGCGTGACGAGAGTCCTGCTCTCCCCGTGGTCCCGGCTCTCCCTGCTCGTCGCCCTGCTGGCCTCGGCCGCGACCGCGGTGGTGCTGTTCCAGCCGCAGCGGTTGCTGACGGACGGCTGGCCACCCCAGCTCGGGGGTGCCGCGGCGGCGGTCGCCTACGCGCTGGCGTACGGGCTGTGCACCGTCGCCTTCGTGCCGCGCCCCCTGCTGAACCTGGCCGCCGGCGCCCTGTTCGGAGCGCAGCTGGGCCTCGCCTCCGCGCTGGCGGGGACGGTGCTCGGTGCCGGGACCGCCTTCTGTCTGGGCCGGGTGCTGGGCCAGGACGCGCTGCGGCCGCTGTTGCGGGGCAAGTGGCTGAAGGCCGCGGACGGACAGCTCAGCCGGCACGGCTTCCGCTCGATGCTGGCGGCGCGGCTCTTCCCCGGGGTGCCGTTCGCCGCCGCCAACTACTGCGCGGCCGTCTCCCGGATGGGCCTGCTGCCCTTCCTGCTGGCGACCGGGCTCGGGTCGATCCCCAACACCGCCGCCTACGTCGTCGCCGGCGCCCGCGCCTCGACGCCGACGTCACCGGCCTTCCTGATCGCCATGGCCTGCATCGCCCTGCCGGGTCTGGCGGGCGCGGTGGTGGCCTGGCGCAAGCGCCACCGGCTGCGCGGGCGCTGACGGACCGTGGTGATCGAGCGCGCCCGCGGCGACGAACCGTGCCGCGGGTCACCCGCCGGGCATGCGGCGGGGCCGGCCGGACCGCGAACCCGGCCGCTCTTCCGCAGGTCCCGGACTGGACGGTGACGGACCCGTCGGCGGCCCAGGAACTGCTTCCACCCCTGTGACCGGGTATTCACCCAAGGGCGCTACGCTGCCCCTCGGCACGCCTGATCCTGACCACCGCACACGGCGGTTCGGTGTGTCCGTCGCCCGTTTCTCGATCGGCACTTGGACTCCGTAACTTCATGTCTTGGTTTGAATCCCTCATCCTCGGACTCGTCCAGGGGCTGACCGAGTTCCTCCCCGTCTCCTCCAGCGCGCACCTGCGCCTGACCGCGGCGTTCTCCGGCTGGCACGACCCGGGCGCCGCGTTCACGGCGATCACGCAGATCGGCACCGAGGCGGCCGTGCTCATCTACTTCCGCGAGGACATCGGGCGGATCATCTCGGCGTGGAGCCGCTCACTGACGAACAAGTCGATGCGCCACGACCCCGACGCGCGCATGGGCTGGCTCGTCATCGTCGGCTCGATCCCGATCGGTGTCCTAGGTCTGACGCTGAAGGACCAGATCGAGGGGCCCTTCCGGGACCTGCGGATCACCGCGACGATGCTGATCGTCGTCGGCGTGATCATCGGTGTCGCGGACCGGATGGCCGCGCGCGACGAGAAGGGCGGCCGGCACCGCGCGCCCCAGCAGCGCAAGGAACTCGAGAACCTGGGCGTGCGGGACGGCCTGATCTACGGCCTGTGCCAGGCCATGGCCCTCATCCCCGGTGTCTCCCGGTCCGGCGCGACCATCAGCGGCGGCCTCTTCATGGGCTACCGGCGCGAGGCCGCGGCCCGGTACTCGTTCCTGCTCGCGATCCCCGCGGTGCTCGCCTCGGGCGTGTTCGAGCTCAAGGACGCGATGGAGAGCGACCACGTCTCCTGGGGACCGACGCTGTTCGCGACGGTGATCGCCTTCGGCACCGGCTACGCCGTCATCGCCTGGTTCATGAAGTTCATCTCGACCAAGAGCTTCATGCCGTTCGTCTGGTACCGCATCGCGCTCGGCATCGTCATCATCGCCCTGGTCGCGACGGGCGTCCTCAGCCCGCACGCCGCGGAGTCGTCCGGCTGACCGCGCCTCGCACGCGCGGGCACACCCTCGCGTCCGTAGCCGTGCGGTAGCGCACTGTCAGTGCTTGCCCCTAGGCTTGTCCGCATGTCCCCCGATTCCGTTACTCCTGGTTCCGCGCGGTCCGCGGCGGAGCTGAACGATCAGATACGTGCGCTGTGGCGGCGTGCGGGCGGGTCCCTGTCGGCGCAGGAGCGTGTGGAGTACGAGCTGTTGGTGGTCGAGTGGGCGACCGCGATCCGCTGCGAGGTGATCGAGGCGGCCTGAGGGCCGGGGCGCCCGCCGCCCGGCCGATCTCACCGGCGCCGAGCGTCCTCGCGTCTCAGCGTCCGCCGGCCACTCGCAGCACCGTACCCGTCGTGTACGACGCGTCCGGTGACATCAGCCAGGAGATCGCCGCGGCGATCTCCTCCGCCCGGCCCGCACGGCCCAGTGGGACGGCCGCTCCCATCCGCCGCGCCCGGTCGGGGGCGCCCATCGCCGCGTGCATCTCCGTGTCGACGACCCCGGGCGCGACGGCGTTGACGCGGACACCGTCCGGGCCGAGCTCCTTGGCCAGCCCCACGGTCAGCGCGTCGACGCCCGCCTTGGTCGCCGCGTAGTGGACGTACTCGCCGGGGCTGCCGAGGGTCGCGGCGCCCGACGACACGTTCACGATCACGCCGTTCCCCCGCGCCGCCATCAGCTGCGCGGCGCGGCGCGCGCACAGCAGCGTGCCGAACAGGTTGACGTCGACGACCCGGCGCAGGTCCGCGGTGTCGCTGTCGGCGAGCCGCCCGAGCGGTCCGGTCACCGCCGCGTTGTTCACCAACCCCGTCACCGGCCCGAGCCGCTCCTCCGCCACGGCGAAGAGCCGCTCGACCTCGGCCTCGACCGACGTGTCCACCCGCACCGCGAGACCGCGCCCACCCGCCGCGCGCACCCCCGCCACGACCGCCTCCGCGGCCGCCGAGTCCCGGACCCAGCCCACGACGACGTCGTGCCCGTCCGCCGCGAGACGCAGACAGGTCGCCGCGCCGATCCCCCGGCTGCCGCCGGTGACCACAGTGAGGGGACGTGCCATGAAACTACCTCCGGCGGAACAGGCGGAACGGGCGGAACGGGCGGAACGGAGACCCGGCAGCACAGCCGGCCCTGTTTGATCGATCATCGATCAAGTGCTCGCCGAGCACAACCACCCGTCGCGTCGACCGCGGTGACTCCCCGGCGACCGGCACCCGGTGTGATCAACTGAATTTGCCCTCGTCCAGAGCGCACACTGGGGGAACCACCGGGTAGGGAGGCGCCTATGAAGACGCTCGGCCACTGGCTCATCTCCCCCTGGCGCCGCTCGGCAGCCGCAGCACTCGCCGGCGCGCTGCCCGTGCTCGCCTTCCCGGGGCCGGGCCTGTGGTGGTGGGCCTGGGTCGCCCTGGTGCCGTGGCTGCTGCTGGCCCGCACCGCGCCGGGCGCCAAGCGGGCCGCGTACGACGGGTGGTGCGGCGGGTTCGGTTTCATGCTGGCGATGCACCATTGGCTGCTGCCCAACCTGCACGTGTTCACGTTCGTCGTCGCCGCGCTGCTCGGCGCGCTGTGGGCGCCGTGGGGCTGGCTGGTGCGGCGGCTGCTGGGCGGGGCGCCCACGGGCGGCCGGGTGGCGGCGGCCCTGCTCGTGCTGCCGTCGGGCTGGCTGGCGGTGGAGCTGGTCCGTTCCTGGCAGGGGCTCGGCGGTCCCTGGGGGATGCTCGGCGCGAGCCAGTGGCAGGTGGCGCCGGCGTTGCGGCTCGCCTCGGTGGGTGGGGTGTGGCTGCTGAGCTTCCTGGTGGTGGCCGTCAACGTCGCCGTGGCCGTGCTCGTCGCCGTCCGCCGGTCCCGGGTGCCCGCCGTGGCCGGGCTGGTCGCCACCGCGGCCGTCATCTCTGCGGCCTGGGTCTGGTCGCCGCGCCCCGACGCCGACGAGCGGGTCGCGATCGCCGTGGTGCAGCCCGGCGTCGTCGCCGGCCGCGACAGTGCCGACCGGCGCTTCGACCGCGAGGAACAGCTGACCCGCCTCCTCGCCGGCCAGGACCCCGACCTGATCGTCTGGGGCGAGAGCAGCGTCGGCTTCGACCTGGACGACCGGCCCGACCTGGCACGGCGACTCGCGGCGCTGGCCCGTGAGACCGGCGCGGACCTCCTGGTCAATGTCGACGCGCGGCGCTCGGACAAGCCCGGCATCTACAAGAGCTCGGTGCTCGTCGGCCCCGAGGGCCCGACCGGCGACCGGTACGACAAGATGCGGCTCGTCCCCTTCGGGGAGTACGTCCCCGCCCGTTCGCTGCTCGGCTGGGCCACCTCCGTCGGCGAGGCGGCGGGCGAGGATCGCCGGCGCGGTGCGGAGCAGGTGGTGATGGACGTGGGCGACGGGCTGCGGATCGGGCCGATGGTGTGCTTCGAGAGCGCGTTCCCGGACATGAGCCGGCGCCTCACCGCCGACGGCGCCGAGGTGCTGGTCGCCCAGTCGTCGACCTCCACCTTCCAGCACACGTGGGCGCCCGCGCAGCACGCCTCGCTCGCCGCACTGCGCGCCGCCGAGACCGGCCGCCCGATGGTGCACGCGACCCTGACGGGGGTCTCCGCGGTCTACGACGCGAACGGCGCGCGCGTCGGCTCGTGGCTGGGCACCGACGCGAGCACGTCACGCGTGTACGAGGTCCCGCTCACGCACGGCAGCACACCGTACGTCCGGTACGGCGACTGGACGGTGCACGCCGCACTGCTGGTCCTCGCGGCCTGGGCCGGCACCGAGGCCGTGCGTGCGGTGCGGATCAGGCGGAGCGCTCCTCCACCTCGCGTACCACCCGCTCGCACAGCTCATGGGTCTCCAACGCGTCGCGGGCACTGAGCACCTCGCCGGCGCGCACCGCGTCGAGGAAGGCGAGCACCGCCTGTTCGATGCCACGCTGCCGGGCCACCGGGACCCAGTCGCCGCGCCGCCGCACGGTCGGCTGGCCCTTGTGGTCGATCACCTCGGCGAGGTTGACCACCTGGCGCTTGGTGTCCTGACCGGAGACCTCGAGGATCTCCTCCGCCGAGCCGCTGAGCCGGTTCATGACGCCGAGCGCGGTGAAGCCGTCCCCGGCGAGCTGGAGCACGACGTGGTGGAGCAGACCGTCCTCGGCACGAGCGCGCACGGTGACGTCGCCGACCGGGCCGGGCACCAGGAACCGCAGCGTGTCGACGACGTGGATGAAGTCGTCGAGGATCATCGTGCGCGGGTCCTCGGGCAGGCCCGTGCGGTTCTTCTGCATGAGGATCAGCTCGCGCGGGTGCTCGGCGCACTGCGCGTACCCGGGGGCGTGGCGGCGGTTGAAGCCGACGGCGAGGCTGGTCCGCCGCTCCTCGGCGAGGGCCACCAGGCGCTGGGAGTCGGCGAGCTCGTAGGCGAGCGGCTTGTCGACGTAGGTGGGCACGCCGGCTTCCAGCAACCGGGTCACGATCTGCGGGTGCACGGCCGTCGGCGCGTGCACGAACGCGGCGTCGAGGTCCTGGGCGAGGAGTGAGTCGAGATCGGTGTGGCGTTGCGCCCGCGGGAGGCGCAGTCCGTCGGCGACCCGGGTGAGGGTCGCCGGGGTGCGGGTCTGCAGGTGCAGGTCGACCCCGGGGAGGACGCCGAGCACCGGCAGGTAGGCCTTCTGCGCGATGTCGCCGAGTCCGATACAGCCGACCTTCACGGGGGGGTGCTCCTCTGACGCTCGCCGACCTGGTCCGCCGGGAAGCATACGGGGGCCGCGGGGGCCGCCGGACGGCGACGTCCTCGAAGCCGCGCGGGAAAGCGCCTGCCCGGCCTCGGACAGTTCGGGGACACGGTGGCACACCCCGCACACCCGGCGGACCCGGCGCGACCGGCCCTCGACGGCCTGGTTGCCGACGCGGCAGAACGCGGGGAGCGGCCCTGCTTGCTCGTCACGGTGCCGGGGCGCGGCCGACCCGCCCCGGCACCGTGCGGCCGCCGGTCTCCGGTCTCCGGTTGCCCGGGCGGACGGCTCAGGCGCGAGATGCCGGACGGGCCGCCGGCCACCGGCAACCGGGCAGCCGCAAAACCCCTGGTGGCTCCTGTTCGGCATGGGAGAGGATGCCGGCATGACGACCGAGCGCCGCGAACCCGCCAACGACGCCGACGAGCGCACCATGCTGGAGGGCTGGCTGGAGTACCACCGCCAAACGCTCGCGTGGAAGTGCGAGGGCCTCACCGACGCCCAGCTCAGGACCGCCGCCGTGGCCCCGTCCGCGTTGTCCCTCATGGGCCTGGTACGGCACATGGCCGAGGTCGAGCGGAGCTGGTACCGCCGGGTGCTGGCGGCCGAGGACGCGGCCCCGATCTACTTCAGCGACGAAGACCCGGACGGCGAGTTCCACCTCACCGAGGCGGACACCTGGCAGGAGGCCCACGCCACCTGGCAGGCGGAGATCGAGGTGGCACGGCGCAACGCGGCCGGCTTCCGTCTCGACGAACCGACCCGGGGGAAGCACCGGCGCACCGGTGAACGGTTCACCCTGCGCTGGATCCACACCCACATGATCGAGGAGTACGCGCGCCACAACGGCCACGCCGACCTGATCCGTGAGTGCCTCGACGGCGCCACCGGCGACTGACGTCACCCCCGGCGGCCCCGCGACCTCCGTACGGGGCCGGAGATCACCCGAGTGGGGCAATCTCCGTCGGCCCGGCCTCGTGGAGGAGGCCCCACCCAGGGCAGAGTGGCGCGGGTGCATCGAACGACGACCACCGCAGCACTTCTGGTGACCGTGGCTGTCTCGGCCCTCACCGGCTGTACGACGGTCCAGGGTCCGACCGTGGCCGACCCGTCGGCGGGCGGCGCCCACTCCTCCGCGCCGCGCGCCGACGGCCCGGCCGCACCCGCCGCGGTGCAGGCACCGGCCCGTGAGGCGCTGGAGCGGACCGGTCCCTCCCGGAGCCCGGGCCACGCCTCCGGCAAGCCGCGCCGCAAGGCACCCACGCAGCAGCGGAAGAAGCCGGCCGACCGCTCGGAACACCGGGCGCACCCCGACCTTCCCCGGGCGCCGATCCCGGGACGGGTGCCCGAGCGGCCTCCCACCGGGGTTCCCGACGTTCCGCTGCCGGACGGCGGGGGCGTCGGCCAGAACACCGGCGGCAGCGCGGACGTGTGCTCCCTCGGCAAGCAGTACGGCGGCTGGCGGCCCGGCAGCCCCGAGGCGGTCATCTGCGAGCGGACGCACGCCCGCTGAGGGTACGGCCGCGATCGCGGCGGGCGGGGCCTACGGCCGCTGCTGCCGCGGTGGTCCCCACCGCCCGTCGGACCCGTCCGGCCGGTCGCCGCCCAGCCGCAGCTCCAGTCGGCCGATCGCCGCGCGCACGCCCTCGCCGTAGCGGTCGTGGGCGAGGGACCGGGCTGCTCCCCGGGCCCGCCGCAGGTGCACCCGGGCCGCCTCGCGGTGCCCGAGCCGTTCGTAGTCGACGGCCAGGTTCAGATGCAACGAGGGGTAGAGGGCCCGCGCGGCGAGCGTGCCCTCGCGCCGGTCGGCGGGCCGGTCCCGCGTGAGTTCCTCGGCGGCCGACAACGCCCGCAGGTCCCAGGCCAGTTCGTCCCCCGGATCGTCCTGGGTGTCGGCCAGGTAGTGGGCCAGGGTGCAGCGGTGCAGGGGGGCGCCGTGCTCGCCGATCTCCGCCCACAGGTCGAGGAAGCGGCGCCGGGCCTCCTCGCGGTCACCCGCGTGGTGCAGCATGACGACCTGTCCGATCCGCGTCAGCACGGCGTCCGGCGCCGCCTGCTCCTGTCCCTTGGCCACCGCGTCCTCCGTGCCCGTCGTCGGCTGTCCCGACGACGCTAACCGCACGCACCCGCAATCCCCGTCAGGCGGCTCCGAGACGCGCGTGGGCCGGGCCGGCGGCGGACCGGCCCACGCTCCGGGGTCAGCCCAGGTTCGGGATGGTCCAGTCGATCGGCTCGTGGCCCTGCGCGGCCACCGCCTCGTTGATCTGCGTGAACGGGCGCGAGCCGAAGAACTTCTTCGCCGACAGGGGCGAGGGGTGCGCGCCCTTGACCACCACGTGCCGCGTCTCGTCGATCAGCGGCAGCTTCTTCTGCGCGTAGTTGCCCCACAGCACGAACACCGCCGGGTCGGGCCGGTCGGCCACCGCGCGGATCACCGCGTCGGTGAACAGCTCCCAGCCTCGGGCCTTGTGCGAGTTCGCCTCGCCGGCCCGCACCGTGAGCACCGCGTTGAGCAACAGAACGCCCTGCTTCGCCCACGGCATCAGATATCCGTTGTCCGGGATCGGGGTGCCCAGCTCCGCGTGCATCTCCTTGTAGATGTTGCGCAGGGAGGGCGGGACCTTCACGCCCGGCCGCACGGAGAAGCACAGCCCGTGGCCCTGGCCCTCGCCGTGGTACGGGTCCTGCCCGAGGACCAGCACCTTCACCTGGTCGTACGGCGTGGCCTCCAGGGCGGCGAAGACCTCCTCGCGCGGGGGGTAGACGGGACCGTTCGCCCGCTCCTCCTCGACGAACGCCGTCAGCTCCTTGAAGTAGGGCTGCTGCAGTTCGCCGCCCAGCACCTCGCGCCAGGACTCGGGCAGCATGGCGATGTCGGTCACGTCAACTTCCTTACACTGTGCGGTCGCTTCCAGTCCTCAGAACGTACCCGCGACCACTGACAATCGGAGCGGCTACCAGCTCGTCTTCCGCTACGGCTGCCACATCGTCATGATCGTAGAGGGGTCCACGGCCCGTTCCGCGCCCGCGATGTCCGCCCCGGCGGCGGCCACGTACTGTCTGCCCTGCCACAGCGGCAGCAGCCGTGCGTCGTCCACGAGGACCTGCTGCGCCCGCTCGTGCCGAGGGCGTTGCGCGCACCGACGAAGGGGGCGATGAAGTTCTCGGCGTCCGGGACCCGGTCGTCACCTGGGCGACGGCCTGGCGCGCTTCCCCGCCGTCTCGACACGCGGACGCGGGCGCCGTTCGCGCGATGGCGCCCGCGTCCGAGTACGCCCCGGCGGGGCTCGGGTGTCAGGCCACGCCGGCGTTCAGGAAGACGCCTCCGTCGACCACGAGCGTCTGGCCGGTGACCCAGTCGGACTGCGCCGAGGTGAGGAACGCGGCCGCGCCGCCGATGTCGGAGGGCTCGCCGAGCCGGCCGAGCGGGTAGCCTGCGGCGGCCTCCTCCTCGCGGCCCTCGTAGAGGGCGGCGGCGAACTTCGTCTTCACGACGGCCGGAGCGATCGCGTTGACCCGCACCTTGGGCGCGAACTCGTGCGCCAGCTGCTCCGTGAGGTTGATCAGCGCGGCCTTGCTGACCCCGTACGCGGCGATGAAGGGCGAGGGCGCGAGGCCCGCGACGGAGGCGATGTTGACGATCGCGCCGCCGTTGTCCTTCTGCCAGGCGTGCCAGGTGCGCTGGGCGAAACCGAGCGCCGAGATGACGTTGGTCTCGAAGACCTTGCGTGCGACGTTGAGGTCGAGGTCGGCGATCGGACCGAACACCGGGTTGGTGCCGGCGTTGTTGACCAGGAAGTCGACGCGCCCGAAGGCCTCCATCGTGCGCTCGACCGCGACGGCCTGGTGGGCCTCGTCGTGCGCCTTGCCGGCGACGCCGATGACGCGGTCGGAGCCGAGCCTGTCGACGGCCTCCTTCAGGGCGTCCTCGTTGCGGCCGGTGATGCAGACCCGGTCGCCGCGCGCGACGAGCGCCTCGGCCACGCCGTAGCCGATGCCGCGGCTGGCGCCCGTGACGAGCGCGACCTTGCCGGAGAGTCCGGGGAGTGCAGTCATGTCGGTCTTCCCTAGTCGAGCGGTCCGCCGGCCACGTACAGCACCTGACCGGAGACGAAGCCGGCCGCCTCGCCGGTGAAGAAGGCGATGGCGTTGGCGATGTCGTCGGGCTCACCGACGCGCGCGACGGGGATCTGGGTGGCGGCGGCCGCCTTGAAGTCGTCGAAGCCCATGCCGACACGGTCGGCGGTGGCCTTGGTCATCTCGGTGGCGATGAAGCCGGGGGCGACGGCGTTGGCGGTGACACCGAACTTGCCGAGTTCCTTGGCGAGGGTCTTGGTGAAGCCCTGCAGACCGGCCTTGGCGGCGGAGTAGTTGACCTGGCCGCGGTTGCCGAGCGCCGAGGAGGAGGACAGGTTGACGATGCGGCCGAAGCCGGCGTCGACCATGTGCTTCTGGCAGGCCTTCGTCATCAGGAACGCGCCACGCAGGTGCACGTTCATGACGGTGTCCCAGTCGGAGACGCTCATCTTGAACAGCAGGTTGTCGCGGAGTACGCCCGCGTTGTTGACGAGGATCGTCGGCGCGCCCAGCTCCTCGGCGATCCGGGCCACGGCCGCCTCGACCTGCGCCTCGTCGGAGACGTCGCAGCCAACCGCGATCGCCTTGCCGCCGGCCGCCGTGATCTTCTCCACGGTGTCCTTGCAGGCGGCCTCGTCGAGGTCGATGACGGCGACGGCGCGGCCCTCGGCGGCCAGTCGTACGGCGGTGGCGGCACCGATGCCGCGCGCGGCTCCGGTGACGACGGCGACCCGCTGCTCAGTGGTGGACATTGCTGCTTCTCCTCGTCCTGGGGATGCGGCCCGTGCGGGGCCCCTCGGCACGCCCGTGGGTGAGCGACCGCTTAGTACCTTCCGCAGACGTGACGCTAGAAGCCCTGGCACCCGGTGTCAACGGGACACCGGGTGCGGTGTGATCGATCACCCGGGCTCCCCGGGGCGAAGCCCCCGCCTCGGCCGCCCGAACGGCCCAGCCCCGCGGCCGGGAGGCGATGCGCCGCCGGCCTCGCAGCGTGAGCCGCTCAGGGCGGGAAAGGGGGCGTTCACATGCCGTCGCGCGGCGCGGAGGACACGGCGACGCGCTCGCCGCCCGCGCGCGCCGGTTCCGCCACGGCCGCACCCGGCCCGGACACGGTCACGCCGGGTCCGGGCCGGGCCGCGTGACGAGTGCCGTGCTCGCCGGGGCGTGGCGCGGCGCCGTCGGTGCGACTGAAGGACGCCTCGCTGGAACACTCCTCACCGGAGATCACATCCGGTTACTATGCACACTTCATGCCAGAAGCCGATGGGCAAGGGGCGGACGGCCGTCGATGTGCTGCTGGGGAGGCAGGGAGACCAGCATGTGCCGGTCCGAACTCCCAGGGGCGGCCGTGGTGAGCAAGGCCGGAAGGACAGGTTGGTTTCGGGATGCTGGGACACGTCACCGCCACCCGCTACATCACGCCCCTGCGTGAGGGGGGATCGCTCCCGGGTCTGATCGAGGCGGACGACCTCGGGACCTACGTCCTCAAGTTCACCGGCGCGGCGCAGGGCCGCAAGACGCTCGTCGCCGAGGTGGTCTGCGGGGAACTCGCCCGGCGGCTGGGCTTCAGGGTGCCGCGGCTGGTGACGGTCGGCCTCGACCCGGTGCTCGGGCTCGGCGAACCCGACCAGCAGGTGCAGGAGCTGCTCAAGTCCAGCGGCACCAACCTCGGCATGGACTTCCTCTCCGGCGCCCTCGGCTTCGACCCGCTCGCCTTCGAGGTGAGCCCCGAAGAGGCCGGGCGGATCGTCTGGTTCGACGCCCTGGTGAACAACGTCGACCGGTCCTGGCGCAACCCCAACCTGCTGCGGTGGCGGGGCGAGGTGTGGCTCATCGACCACGGCGCGTCCATGATCTGGCACCACAACTGGCCCGGCGCCGAGACCTCCGCCGCCCGGCCGTACGACGCCTCGGACCACGCCCTCGCACGCTTCGCGCCGGACGTCCACTCGGCCGCCGCCGCGCTCGCGCCCCTGGTCACCGAGGAACTCCTCGCCGCGGTCACCGCGGAGATACCCGACGCCTGGCTGCTGGACGAGCCCGGCTTCGCGACGCCCGACGACCTCCGTCGTGCCTACGCCCGGCCACTGCTCGCGCGGGCCGCCACCATCCACGAACGCGTCAAGGGGGAGCGGTGAGCGACCGCCACGTCTTCGAGTACGCGCTGCTGCGCGTCGTGCCCCGCGTCGAGCGCGGGGAGTGCGTGAACGCCGGCGTGCTCGTGTACTGCCGGGCCAAGGCCTACGTCGGTGCCCGCACCCACCTCGACGAGAACAGGCTGCTGGCCCTCGACCCGCAGGTGGACCTGCCCGGTGTGCGCGCGGCCCTGCGTGCCGTCGAGGGCGTGTGCAGCGGAGGGGACGCGGCGGGCCAGGCGGCCCAGGACGACCCCGGTCGCCGCTTCCGCTGGCTGATCGCGCCGCGCTCCACGATCGTCCAGCCGGGCCCCGTCCACACCGGCCTCACGGCGGACCCTGCGGCCGAGACGGAACGGCTCCTCGGCCTGCTCGTGCGGTAGCGTCCGTCCGCCCGCCCGCCGCCCGCTGAGGGCCACGGTCACCACGGGCTCCGGCGTGCCCCGGGCGTCCGGCGGGGACGTCAGCGGCACCCGGCCGGTTCGTGTGTACCGCCACTCGACCGGTGCTGCCGTGATCCACGTCGCGGACGGCTTCCATCCGTCCCGTGGATGACGTCCGCCGTTCCCGGGCGGCGGGCCACCGCCCATCCCGCGGGCTCGACGGCCAACCGTCTGCCGACGCGGGCGGCCGTCTCGCGCAGCCGGATCTGGGCCGCGTCGTGCGTGTGCACGGGGTGCCACCCCATCGCCTCCCGCAACGGCACGGCCGCGTACGGCGGCTCCACCACGCGAACGCCGGCGAGCGGCGCCAGGAGCCGGACCGGGCGGGCCAGGCGGGCCTGGATCAGCGCGATGCGCCGGGCGCCGGCCACCGGCAGCGGGGTGATCCGGAAGCTGTCCACGGAGACCTCGGCCTGGGGCTCGACACCCGGCATCCCGAGCCGGCGCACGGCCGGGGCGTCGTAGGTGCGCTGGTAGGTGACCCAGGGCAGTCGGGCCAGGGCCTGGCGGGTGAGGCGGTCGTCGACACTCGGACGGTCGTCGGCGACGAGGAAGACCCAACGGCCCCCGTACAGGTCGGTGGCCCCGGCAACGGCGTGCACTGGGACCGGCTGCTGCGCGACGGCGACGTCATGGACGCCTTCATCACCGGGCTCGGTGCCCAGCGCACCCGCTGCCCGGCAGAGGGGGCCCAGTGCCCCTGGACCGCACGGACCCCGCGGGCTCGGCCGCACGGGCCGCGACGGCGTGCTCCGACTGGGGCCGCTGGGACGACGACGCGCTCGGCACGCGTGCACGCCCACGTCCTGCTGCCCGAGGCCGAGGCGCTCGCGGAGGGCCGGCCGTGCCTCGCCGAGGCACGGGCGCTGGACGCCCGCCGCAACGGCCCGGCCGGCGCCGGTCCCGGGAGCGGCCGTGAACCCGGGAGGCGCCCGCCTCGTCACCACCGACACCGGGCTTCGTCTGCACCGCGCCGCGCACCGGCGTCTCAGACGGTGACGGTGGGGTCCTCGATGTCGGCCCAGACCGCGAGGTCGAGGGTGCGTTCGAGGGCGTTGCGTTCGCCGGTGGTGACGTCGCCCGGCCCGGTCGTGGTGATCTGACGCAGCCGGGAGCGGTCGACGAGGTCGAGAGCGAGGCTGTCGTCCGCGGACAGCAGTTCGCGGACCTGGGTCTGCAGTTCGGCCACGTAGGCGGGGTCCTGGGTGGAGGGATAGGGGCTCTTGACCCGTTCCACGACGGACTGCGGCAGGAGTTGCGCGGTGGCTGCCCGCAGGAGGCTCTTCTCACGGCCGTCGAAGGTCTTCATCGACCACGGGGTGTTGAAGACGTACTCGACCAGCCGGTGGTCGCAGAACGGGACGCGGACCTCCAGACCGGTGGCCATGCTGAGGCGGTCCTTGCGGTCCAGCAGCATGCGGACGAACCGGGTGAGGTGGAGGTAGCACACTTCCCGCATCCGGCGTTCCAGGGGGTCCGTCTCGCCGTCCAGGCGCGGTACCTCGGCCATGGCCTCCTCGTACCGCTGGGCGAGGTAGCCGGGCAGGTCCAGTCTTTCCCTCAGCTCCGGATCGAGCAGCGAACTGCCGCCCCGTCCGGTCTGGCGTTCCATCGCCGCCATCCAGGGAAAGGTGCCGGCGTCCCGCGCGGCGGGGTCGTGGAACCACGCGTAGCCGCCGAAGACCTCGTCGGCGGACTCCCCGGACAGGGCCACCGTGGAGTGCTCGCGGATCGCCCGGAACAACAGCAGCAGCGACTGGTCCAGGTCTCCGAGCCCCAGGGGCAGGTCCCGGGCGCGTACGGCGGCGGCGCGGACGTTCGGGTCCGCGAGGTCCTGGGGATCGAGGATGATGTCCTGGTGGTCGGTTCCCGTGTGCCGGACCACGTCGTGGACGTACGGTGTGTCCGGCGTCGCGCGCAGGTCGTCGGCGATGAAGTTCTCGCTCTGGCCGACGAAGTCGACGGAGAAGCTGCGGACCGTCTCCTTCCCGCGGAGTTGCTGGGCCGCCAGCGCGGTGATGGCGCTGGAGTCCAGGCCTCCCGAGAGCAGGACGCACCGCGGCACGTCCGAGACCAGCTGACGGCGGACGGTGTCCTCCAGCAGTTCGCGTACCCGCGCGATGGTGTCCTGCCGGCTGTCGGTGTGCGCGGCGGCGCTCAGCCGCCAGTACGGGCGGGCGCGCAGGCCCGCGCGCTCGACGGTCACCACGGTACCGGGCTCCACTTCCCGCATGCCCGCCCAGACGGCGTGGCCGGGGGTTTTGGCCATGGAGAACAGCTCGCGCAGGCCGTCGACGTCGACGGTACGGGGCACGAGGGGGTTGGCCAGAACGGCTTTGGGTTCGGAGCCGAACACGACGCCGTCGTCGGTGGCGAAGTAGTACAGGGGCTTGATGCCCATGCGGTCGCGGATCAGCACCAGCCGGTCGGCCCGTCCGTCCCAGACGGCGAAGGCGAACATGCCGTTGAGGTGTCCGGGGAGGTCGGCCCCCCACTCCAGGTAGCCGCGCAACACGACCTCGGTGTCGCTGTCGGTGTGGAAGGAGTGCCCACGGCGGCGCAGTTCGTCGCGCACCTCGGTGTAGTTGTACGCCTCTCCCGAGTACACCAGCACGACATCGCCGTCGGGGGTCTGCTCGCTCATCGGCTGGACGCCGCCGGGTAGGTCGATGATGGCGAGCCGGCGGTGGCCCAGCGCGGCGTGCGTGTCGAGCCAGAGGCCCTGTGCGTCCGGTCCGCGGCAGGCCATCGTGGTGGTCATGGATTCGGTGGTGGGTCGTTCGGAACGCAGGTCGCGCTGGTAGGACACCCAACCGGAGATTCCGCACATGGGGTGGCACTCCTTGCCGTGGAGAGACGTCCAGCGTCGTGGATGGCACCCCCCACAGGAACGTAACAAGGTCCGCCGACGGGCGCACTCGCACGGGCCCGTGGGTCCGGTCGACGCCGGCGGGGGCCGGCCGGTCCGTGCAGGTGCCGGCGTGGAGAGGGACCGCCGCCTACGCGGCCGTCCCCCACGCGTGCCGCGCCCGGCCGCGCCCGTGGGGCCGGGCCGTCGCCGGCCCCACGGACCGGCGGGCCGCCGCCGCGTCGAGCTCCCCGGTCAGGGTCTCGATCGCGGTGACCAGTCCCAGGCACGAGCTGAGTGCCCGCGCCCGGACGTGCGAGACGCCGTCGGCCGACCCGGGGTCGCCGAGCCGGGCCAGCCCACTGGACGCGGCGAGCCGGTCGAAGACGTCGCGCAGCGCTCCCGGGCGTACGGGCTCTCCCCCGTCGGCCGCGTGGGAGAGCGCGGTGAGGTGATCGCCCACCGGTGCGGCGAACTCGGTCAGTTCGGGCACCACGTCGTCCTCGCGGTCCGGCAGGTGCTCGGCGAGCAGCGCCGTGGCGTGGTGGAGGTCGTTGACGCCCGCCATGAGCCGCGCGAGTTCGGCTTCGGACCAGCGCCCCCGGTGGCTCAGGGGCTCGTGCGCCAGCTTGCCGACGGCCCCGGTCAGCTCCTCGTGGACCCGCCGTACGGAGGTGCGCAGGGTCTCCAGACCGGCCCGGTCCACGGCGGCGACGTCCGAGTAGCCGGTCAGCACCACGGGCAGCAGGCGAGCCTGCAGTCGCAGCCAGCGGGCGAGCAGGACCGGAACGTGCCGGTGGTGCCAGGTGGAAACCAGCGGGTTCGGAGATTCTCAAGGTCGACTGGAAGCGAACCCGCTGGAATGGCGGGCATTGGAAGGACTGGGCACTCAGGTTCTGCGCTGCTTGAATGCTCCAGTGATCGAACTGGTGGTTGGCTTGGCAGCGGCAGGACTGACGGCGTGGTTGTTCCGACGCAGAGTGAAGCAGCGGGCAGGCAGTGCCGCTCAGGGAAATGTGATCAAGATTCCCTGCCTGCTCCGACATCCTTCGCTTGAAGGACGATGGCTGCGGGGGCGGCTGTTGGTAGGCCCCTCTGGAACGGGCTGGGAGCCACGGACCAAAGCCGGAGCCGCAGTGTCCCTCCCGGACGGGCTGCGGCAGGTCAGCGTGCGGTCACCGTCATGGCGCGAGGCGATGAAGATCAACGGTGGGTCCAGAATTGTCGAGTGCAGCTCTCCAGAGGGCGCCGTTCTTGTTGCTGTGATGCCGAATGAGTTGGACCACGTGCTCACTGCCTTGAACAGCAGCTGAGCAGGGCAGGGAGTATCCCTTCATGCCTGGGCGGGGTCGATGGTGAAGCGCTCGGGGTAAGCCGTGCGGACGTAGTGGACCGCTGTGTGCGAGGTGATCCCGAACAGGCGCATCAGCCGGACCGGGTCGGCGGTTTCTCGGGCTTCGTCGAGACACCGGTCCTGTCGGAGCTGGGTGAAGTTGATGCCGATGCGGTCGCGGAGCGATGAAAAATTGGCGATGCCGACAGCCGGACGATCGATGTGCAGTGCGGTGAGAGGGCTGACCATCAGGTAGGGGTTGGTGCGCCCGCGCGGCCCGACGGAACCGTACGGATCGTCACGCGTCAGGCATAGCTCCGCACCGGCCCCGGCCTCACCGCCTCCGCGACCGCGTCCGCCAGCGGTCCGATGTCCCCCTCCGTCAGTGTCGAGACGGTGAGACGGATGCCGGGCGGCGTGCCCAGGCGGAAGAGGGCGCCGGGGGCCACGGCCCAGCCGGCGTGCAGCAGCCGGGCGACGGCGCCGGTCTCGTCCGGCACCGGAATCCACACGTTCATGCCGCTGCGCCCATGGGCGGGGACCCCGCGCTCGGCGAGCGCGCCGAGCAGCGCTTCGCGTCGCCGCCCGTACGCCCCCGCCACCACCTGCGGGTCCACCGCGTCGCCGGCCCACAGCCGGACCACGGCCCGCTGGACGACGCGACTGACCCACCCGGGGCCCAGCCGCTGCCGCCCGCGCACCCGGTCGAGCGTGACCGCGTCCCCGGTGAGCACGGCGAGGCGCAGGTCGGGGCCGTACGCCTTGGCGACCGAGCGGACGAACGCCCAGGTGTGTGTCACGCCCGCGAGCGGGTGCAGGGGCAGGTCGACGATCCGGTGGCCGTGGTCGTCCTCGATCAGCAGCGTCTTCGGATGCTCGCGCAGCACGGACCGCAGGGCACGCGCGCGCGTGGCGCTCACCGCGGCGCCCGTCGGGTTCTGGGCGCGGTCCGTGACGACCAAGGCGCGGGCGCCGGCCGCCAGGGCGCGGCGTACCTCCTCGGGCGCCGGCCCCTCGTCGTCGACACCCACGGCGACCGTGCGCAGGCCGAGCGCGGGGACGAGGTCGAGGAGACTGCCCCAGCCCGGGTCCTCGACGGCGACGGCGTCGCCCGGTTTGAGGTGGGCCGCGAGCACCCGCTCCATGGCGTCCAGCGAGCCGGACGTGACGGCCACGGGCCCGTCCGGGACCCCGTCGGCGTCCAGTTCGGCCCGGGCGAGCCGCATCAGCTCCGGCTCCACCGGTTCGTCCCCGTACAGCACCGGCTCCCGGTCGCCCTGCTCGGCCGCGGCGGCGAACGCCGGGCCCAGCGCGGGCAGCAGCGCAGGGTCGGGATTGCCGGCGGACACGTCACGCACGCCCTCCGGGACCTCGGCCCGGATGACGTCACGCCCGGTGGTGGCCGGCTTCGGCCGCACCCGGCTGCCCCGGCGCCCGGCCGTCTCGATGACTCCGCGCTCCCGCAGGATGCGGTACGCGGCGGCGACGGTGTTCGGGTTCACCCCCAGTCGCTCGGCCAGCTCCCGCATGGGCGGCAGCGACTGCCCCGGCTCCAGCTCCCCCGCCCCCACCGCGCGCTCGACGCTCGCGGAAATCTCCGCTGCGCCCCGCCCCGTGATCAGATATTCTCCTAGCACAAAGCCAATTATGCACTAGTACAATGGAGAGTGCCATGCAGGGGACCACGCGGACGACGTCGCAGGCCGCCGCCACCGCCTACACGCCCACGGACCGCACCGTCCCCACCCGCTCCCCGGACCGGGCCTCGTACGACAAGGAACTGGTGCACGCGATACTCGACGAGGGCTACGTCTGCCACCTCGGTTTCGTCCGCGACGGTGCCCCCGTCGTGCTGCCGACGCTCTACGGCCGGGTCGGTGAGCGGCTGTACGTACACGGCTCGACGGGTTCGCGCCCACTGCGGATGACGGGCGCCGCCGATCCCGGGCTGCCGGTCTGCCTGACGGTGACGCACGTGGACGCGCTGGTGCTGGCCCGGTCGGCCTTCCACCACTCGATCAACTACCGGTCGGTGGTGGTGCACGGCACCGCGTACGAGGTGACGGACCCCGAGGAGAGGCGTACGGCTCTGGACGCCCTGGTCGACCACGTCGTGCCCGGCCGCTCCCAGGACTCCCGGCCGGCCAACAAGAAGGAGCTGGCCGCCACCGCCGTGATCCGGCTCGACCTGGACGAGGTCTCCGCCAAGCTCCGCACCGGCGGCGTGAACGACGAGCCCGAGGACCTGGCCCTCCCGCACTGGGCCGGCGTCGTCCCGCTGCGCAAGGGCTACGACGCCCCGGTCGCCGACCCGGACCTGGTCGCCGGCACCGGGCTGCCCGGCTACCTGGCGGCCCTGTGACGCCGGCCCACCCCCGGATCGCAGCACGCGCCTGCGCCGGGTGGCGGCGCCACGCGGCACGCGATCACCTGTGAAGGGGGCGGGGCCTCGCCCACCGCGAGGCCGCCCGTCACGCCGGTGACGGTCGCGTCCGGGCCTCCCGCGCCTCCGCCACCGCGAGCCCCGCGACGGCGCCGAGCATCAGCAGCGTGCCGGCCAGGGCCGCGTGCCGCCGGGCCGGTCGCTTGCTGCCCGCAGACGCGGTCCCCGCGCCCGGTCTTCCCGGGCCGTTCCGGACGTCCGCGTAGCGCGCCGGGCTCGTCGCAGGGGCCCGTCTCAGGCGGCCGGAGGCGGCAGGACGAGTGCGCCGGAATGCATGATCGGCGCCTTAGGTCGCCGTTCCCCGGCTGGACAACTCCCTTTCCGGCCCGCCGCTCGCCACCGGGTCCGGCGAACCCTTCGCGGGCGTGGACGACTGGGCGATGAAGGCGCCCACCAGGACCACGACGCCGCCGGCGATCTGCGGGGCGGAGAGGTGCTCGCCGAGCAGTACCCAGGCCAGGACGGTGGCGATGACCGCTTCGAGGCATGCCACGACGCCCGCGACCTGTGGCGAGAGGCGGCGCACGGCGACGATGCCGGTGACGTAGGCGAGGACCGTGGCGATGAGCACGATCCACGCCAGCAGCAGGGCGGCGGCGACGGGTGTGCCGTTCATGGGGGCGGTGCGGGTGAGGACGGACCAGTCCATCGACCAGGGGCGCGCGACGACGGTGAGCACGGCGGCCCCGGTGAGCAGCCCGTAGGCGATGACGCCGAGCGGGTCGGGCGCCTCGTCACCCGCGTCGCTGCCCTGGTCGGAGAGGACGAAGTAGCCGACCTGGCAGCAAGCGGCACCGAGGGCGAGCAGCAGTCCGAGGGCGTCGAAGCCCAGTCCCGACCAGACCTCCACGACGCAGGCGAGCCCGCCGACCGCGAGGACGACACCGAGCGCCGCGGCCCGCGTCACCGGCCGTCGCTGCACGAAGCGCACCCAGCCGAGGACCAGGGCGGGCGCCAGGTACTCGACGAGCAGCGCGACCCCGACGGGGATGCGGGAGATGGCGGCGAAGTAGCAGGCCTGGACACCGGCCACGGCGAGCAGTCCGTACCCGGCGAGCAGTCCGGGTCGGCGGCGCACCAGCCCGCGGTGGCGCACGGCGAGCGGCAGCATCACCAGGGCCGCGCCGGCCACGCGCAGCCAGACCACGTGGAGCGGGTCGAGTCCCGCCTCGATCAGCGGCTTGGCCGCGACCCCGGACCCTCCGAAGGCGACCGCGGACGCGAGCGCCAGGCCGAGCCCGGTGCCCTTTGCACGGCTGCCGCGAATGCTGTCAGACGTATGCACCGGCACATGATGACAGGGGACGACATGACCGTCACCCCCGATGGCACCTGTCTCACCGACCGGACCTCACCGGCCCGGACGGCAACCGGGCCGACCGGGCTCAGGGCGTCGACGCAGGGCGTGGGCTCGGGACAGCGGCCCAGGGCACGGGCTCAGGGCGTCGACTCGAAGTGGTCCTCCGCGCGGGCGAGCACCGTCCGCGCGTCCACGGCGGCCCGGCCGAGCACCTCGACGGCCCGCGCCTGCGGGTCCAACACGAGGGCGGCGAGCAGGTCGACGCCGCAGGCCTGCGCCCACCCGCGTCGGCGGGCGCGCGCGCAGGCGTCCTCCATGGCCGTGGCGGCGAGCGGCGAGAACCCGGTCACGCCGGTCACCACGGGAAGGGCGCCGGAGTCCTCGACGGCGCTCTGCCAGCGCAGGCCGTAACCGATGCTGCGCTGCACGAGGTAACCGAGCAACCGGGCGACCTGCGGACCGTCACCGAGCACGGCCCGCGCCTCGGGGTCGTACTCCAGGAGGGAGTGCAGCAGGTGGGCCGTGTCGACCTGCCGGTCCCCGTCCCGCACCGCACGGCGGCGGGCGCCGGAGACCACTGTGGCCAGTTCCGCGCTGAACCGGACACCGGCGTCGGTGCCGTCCGGACGCCGACCGTCTTGCTCGCCGGCCGACTGCCGGGGGATACGGGGTTGCACGCACCCAGCTCACCAGGTCCGTCGGGCCGGGTCATCCCCGAACGGGAGCATTTTCGCGTCCCACGCAGAGTGGACCCAGCCGCCCTAAATCTCCTCCTCACGGATGAGATCACGCCGTTTCACCCCGCCGGGCGCGCGTCGCCTTGACTCACACCACCCCGGTCAACCCGAAGGTGCCGTCGAGGGTCCGGCGCCGCCACGAGGGACACCCGGGATCCCTTCCCCCCACCAGTCCTCGTCAGTCCTCGTCGGCGAGGATCAGGTACATCTTCTTGCGGGCGTCCCCGATGACGGCGAGCGCCTTCTCGCGCTGCTCCTTGCTGCCGGTCTTCCAGACCTGGCCGAAAGCCTCCATCAGTCCGAAGCCGGCCTGCCGGATGTCGTTCAGCGCCTCCCAGTCGACACCTCGCGAGGCCTCCTCCCAGGGCGCCTCGGGCCCCTCCGCCGCCGCGGTGCGGCCCGCCTCGGTGAGCGCGAAGAGCTTCTTGCCGCCCTCGCTCTCACTGACGATCAGGCCCTCGTCCTCCAGGAGCTGGAGGGTGGGGTACACCGAACCGGGGCTGGGCTTCCACGCCCCCGAGCTGCGCTCGGCGATCTCCTGGATCATCTCGTAGCCGTGCATCGGCCGATCCTTCAGCAGGGCCAGGATCGACGCGCGCACGTCGCCGCGCCGCGCCCTCCCCCTGGGACCTCCCCGCCCTCGGCCACCCCAGGGGCCTCCGTGGCCGAAGCCGGACCCGAAGGGTCCGCCGGGTCCGCCCGGCCCGCCCGGCCCGAAGGGGCCGAAGGCCGCACGCCGACCGTCGAAGCCGCCGCGGCCGAAGGGACCGAACGGGCCGCCCTCTCCGTGGCCGTGCCCGCCGTGTCCACGCTCGTATCCGTGGGTACGCATCTCCATCGCTCCATTCAGTCGCCGACCTAACGCGATGCCTCAACGATATATCGGAAGACACCAGTCGACAACCCCCTGCCGACGTCCCGTTTGACTTGTGTCAGTGATCGGCGATCGATTGCCGGGGCAGGTTGATCAAATCCGCTTTGTGTCAGCGAAGGTTGACCACTTGGCTGCCTGCGTCAGATACGGCTGATCGTTACGTGTTGTTGCCCTACGGATCGCTGCCCCACCTCCGGACCTTCACACCACAGGTGCCCCCACCACGTCCCCTCGCTTGCCTGTACGCCCGCTGAGAGACTCTGCCGGGGGATCTTGGGTGGCGGGGCTCAGGCGCCGCGAGTTCTCCAGGACTCGGGCGCGGTTCTCAGGGTCCTGGTAGGACCCGAAGGCCGTGGTCAACCCGGAGGTGCACGTGAGAGGTTGAGCACGTGGACAACGACATAGCCATCGCGCTGATCGGTGCGATCGGTGTGGGCGGCACCATCGTCGGAACCTTCGCCGGCACGGTCCTCGGCGCCCGCATCCAAGCCCGCGGCGGACACGACCAAGCCCAAGCCGCACGCGACGCAGCTACCACCATCGCCACCGCCACGGCGCGTCAAGCAATGATCGAACGCCGTTGGGCGACTCTCGCCGAATACCTCCGCGCAGCCGCCGCCCTCCACGAGAGCGCGAATCGGCTCTACGCATTGAGCGCGAACGTCCGTGTCGCTGGAAGTCTGATCACCGTGGACGGACCGACTCTTGAAGCCGACGTAGAGGAGCGGCGGCACGCCTTCCTCTACGCGTACGCCGAGGCCGAACTCGGCGCACCCGCCGAGATGCGCCCCCTGGTCTCCGATCTAAAGGACAGAACGTTTTTTCACGTTGAGCAATCCATCCGGGGCAGAGATCTCATCAGCGCGCATACAGCCCTGCGCGGCCTTGCCGCCACGCAGGGCCGCAACTCACCGGCCGGTCGAGCACACCGTGCCGTGACGACGCCGTCCGCGCCTCACCCGGTCGACGACACGACACACGAGGACCTCGCGCGCTGGCGTACTGAAGCCGCGAGGGCCTTGGAAGATGTCCGCGAACTGACCTTCGAGCAGCGCCATTTACTCGCCTACCTCCCCGACGAGGACCAGACCCTCATCGTCATCGAGGCCGGGGACCGGTACGCAGAAGCCTGGGACGCCCTGGTCACCGCCGCCCGCCAAACGCTGGGGACCGACCCCACTTAGCGGCACGAACAACAGTACGAGCAGTCAAGATCTCCGACAGGCTCCTTCACTGATCAACCTTGGGTGGCACGAACTAACGTTGATCAACGTTGAGTGGCAATCGATCAACGATCACTGGCACAGGTCACCGTTGCGGCAGTCCCCCCGCGGATCCCGGTCCAGAACCCTCGAATTGGCCTTGGCCTGCGGCTTCGGGGCCTGTCTAACGTCGGGGGCATGCGCATCCGAATCGTCGACGCCTTCACCGACCGCCCCTTCGCCGGGAACCCCGCCGGGGTCCTGCTCCTCGACGCCTTCCCGGACGACGAGCGGCTCCAGCGCGTCGCCATGGAGGTCAACCACGCCGAGACCGCGTTCGCCCACCGCCTGCCCGAGGGGGCCGGGGCCGACTGGGCGCTGCGCTGGTTCACCCCGGCCACCGAGGTCGCGATGTGCGGCCACGCGACGCTCGCCACGGCCCACGTCCTGTACACCACCGGCGCCCACCGAGGCCCGGTGCGGTTCGCCACCCGCAGCGGCGTCCTCGTCGCGACCCCCCGCGAGGACGGTTCGATCACCCTGGACTTCCCGACCGCACCGCTCGTCCCGGTCGAGGCTCCGGCGGGCGTCGCCGAGGCCCTGGGAGCCGAGCCCCACGCCGTCCTCGACACCGGGCCGGATGTCGGGGACCTGCTGGTCGAGGTCGCCGACGAGCGGACCGTCCGCGGCCTGCGGCCGGACCACAAGGCGCTGGCCGCCCACTCCGCGCGCGGAGTCATCGCCACCGCACGCGCGGAGGACCCCGCCCGGGGCTACGACTACGTCTCCCGCTGCTTCTTCCCGAACCTGGGCGTCGACGAGGACCCGGTCACGGGCAGCGCCCACACGGCCCTCGCCCCCTACTGGGCCGCGCGCCTCGGCCGGCCCGACCTCACCGGTCTCCAGGCATCGCCCCGGACCGGTCGCGTCCGCACGGAGCTGCGCGGCGAGCGCACGCTGCTGAGCGGGTGGGCGGTGACGGTGATCGAGGGCGAACTGCTGGCCCGGCCAGACGCGGGGGACGCGCCGACGGACACGCGCCCCGTGGAAGGCCCCCGCCCGCCCCTTCAGGCCGTCGGCAGCCAGTCCACCTTCCCGGCCAGCAGCGCGTAGCCCACGAAGGCACCGATGTCGAGCAGCGAGTGGGCCACCACCAGCGGGCCCACCCGCCCCCACCGGCGGTACAGGTGGACGAACACGACGCCCATCACCATGTTGCCGACGAAGCCGCCGATGCCCTGGTAGAGGTGGTAGGACCCGCGCAGCACCGAACTCGCCGCCAACGACGCGCCCGCGCTCCACCCCAGCTGGTCGAGCCGGCGCAGCAGGTATCCGACGACGATGACTTCCTCCAGGACGGAGTTCTGCACCGCCGAGAGAATCAGTACGGGGTACTTCCACCACACGTCGGGCAGTGCCTCGGGCACCACGGTGAGGTTGAAGCCGAGTCCCCGGGCGGCCAGGTAGAAGGCGATGCCGGTGCTGCCGATGACGGCGGCGACGACCGCCCCGCGGCCCAGGTCCGGCCACGGACGGGTGCGGTCGAAGCCGAGCGTGCGCAGGCTCCTTCCCTCACGCAGCAGGAAGTGCGCGACGAGGGCGACCGGAACCAGGGCGGTGGTGATCCCGAACAACTGCCAGGCCAGGTCGAGCCAGGGCCGACCCGGCGCCGCAGAGGCGTTGAGCGTGGCCGCCTGGTCCTTGAGCCCGCCGGGCCGGGTCACCGAGCCGACGAAGCTGATCAGGGCGGACACCCCGCTCACGCCGAGCGAGAGCGCCAGGACGAGCAGCGTCTCGCCGCGGAGGGTCCGCCGCGGGAGCCGCGCCTGGGGAAGGGACCCCGGGGAAAAGGACTCCTGGGGAACCGGCTTCCCGGGAATCGGCTGCTGAGAGAACGAATCGTCCACCGGGCCCGCCTCCGCCATGCACACCTGCCTCCGACTGGGGCGTCCCAGCTTGCCCGATCAGTATGAGGCGTCGCGCGGCGGGGCCGGATCCGACGGCCGCCGGCCGGCCCCGGGGTCTCAGCCCAGCGGCACCGGCTCCGGCAACCCCACGGGCCACAGGTGCACCGGGTCCCCGTCGTGCATGAGCTCGCAGTAGCGGCGGGTCGTGGCGGCCAGCGCGGCCTCGCGGGACAGTCCCGCCTCGAGCGCCCGGTGGAACGTGGCCGCCTGCCACGACGCGCCGTTGACGCGGCGTCGGCACCGCTCCTCGATCACACCGAGGTACAGGTCCCGGTCGGCGGGCTCCACGCCCCACGCGTCCAGCCCGGCCTCGGCGAGCGGCAGCAGTTCGTCCCGTACGAGGACGGCGGCGTCCACCTCGGTGGTGCCGCCCAGCCGGCCACGCCGGGGCCACTCGAAACGCGCGTCGATACCGTGGCGGCAGGCGGCGTCGAAGTTGGCGGCGGCGGCGGCGAACGACAGCCGGCTCCACACCGGCCGGGGCTCCTCGGCGAGCGCGCGCACGACGCCGTAGTAGAAGGCCGCGTTGGCGATGACGTCGGTGACGGTGGGGCCGGCGGGCAGGACGCGGTTCTCCACGCGCAGGTGGGGGACGCCGTCGGCGATGTCGTAGACGGGGCGGTTCCAGCGGTAGACCGTGCCGTTGTGCAGGACGAGTTCGGAGAGCGAGGGCACGCCGCCCGCGTCCAGGACCTCCAGCGGGTCCTCCTCGTCGCAGATCGGGAGCAGCGCCGGGAAGTAGCGCCGGTTCTCCTCGAACAGGTCGTGCGCCGAGGTCACCCACCGCTCGCCGAACCAGGTGCGCGGGCGGACTCCCTGGGCCTGGAGCTCGGGCGGGCGGGTGTCGGTGGACTGCTGGAACAGCGGGGGACGCGACTCGCGCCACAGCTCGCGGCCGAACAGGAAGGGCGCGTTGGCGCCGACGGCGATCTGCGCGGCCGTGACCGCCTGAGCCGCGTTCCACACGTCCGCGAAGCGGTCCGGGGTGACCTGGAGATGCAGTTGCACCGAGGTGCAGGCGGCCTCCGGCGCGATGGACTTGGAGGTGCAGGACAGCCGCTCGACGCCCTCGATGTCCAGGGTGAAGTCCTCACCGCGGGCGGCCACGATCTGCTCGTTGAGCAGGGCGTAGCGGTCGACGGCGGAGAGATTGGACGAGACCAGGTCGTCCCGGTCCAGGGTCGGCAGGATGCCGATCATCGCGATTCCCGCGTCGACCTCGCCGGCCTTGCGGTCCGCATACGCCAGTGACGTACGGATCTCCTCGGCGAGGCGGTCGAAAACCCGGCCGCCCAGCCGGTGGGGAGCGATGTTGACCTCCAGGTTGAACATGGCGAGTTCCGTTTGGAAGTCGCGACTCGCGATGCGTTCGAGGACTTGCGCATTCAACATTTTCGGCATCCCGTCGGGACCGACGAGATTCAATTCGATCTCCAGCCCCATCAGGTTCTTCGGGCGGTCGAACCGCTTCTCCGCCAGAAGTCGCTCCAGTCCCGTCAGGCACCGCTGGAGCTTCTCGCGGTAGCGCTGGCGATCGGACAGGTCGAACTGACCTGCCACGACCTTCTCCCCCATGGAAGCGTCCCTTCTCGGAGCGGTGGGTTGAAGATCCGGCCGCCGGTGACCGGTCAGGTGGGATGATGCCCAGCCCAAGCGATCGATAACGTCCCCACAGGAAGCCGGCAGCCGCTAGTCTGTACCGATGTGACCGGTGGCACATTCACTGGGCATGGCGCCTCCCGCAGTTTCCGGTGCCGGGAACTCGTGAAAAACGCCGACGACAATTGGCCGACCGCTGGGCAGGCATTTCCCGAGGTCACCGGCGCGCGCTCGGCTCGGAATCCGCATGTTTCCCGCATATCGACGGCCGAATGCGACCTTGTACTGCTTGCCGGAATCCGCTAGTTGAAACACAGTCTGAACACATGTCGTATAAACTCCGCGGACAAGGCAGAAGACCGGCGCCCACGGTCGAAGGAACCTGCCGCCGAGCTGACGCGCGGCAGGCCTCACCCCCACTTCTCGGTTCTCGGACCCCGGCCCCTGCCTCTCCCGTCCCGTGAGCCGACAGCGTCGTCCGCCCGCTCCGCCCTCGCGCCACCGTGCCTTCGAATGAGAGGCGAC
>NZ_JAGMUE010000098.1:0-19480 GCF_019049165.1 Streptomyces sp. AC627_RSS907 | reverse complement strand
CATCATGCCCCTGTGCGTTCCCCCGGCCCCCGCGCCCGCACTGCGCTCCGTCCTCACCGCTCTCTCCTCTCCCACCGCGGTCCGCGAGGCCCGAACTCCCTCCCTGCTCGGCGCCCAGGGACCCGTCACGCCCGAACTGCCGCTGCCCGTGCACGTGCTGGACGGGATCACGGCAGAGGGCGCGACGCAGACGCGACTGGCCGGATGGCGGTTCCTCATCCGCTGCGGCGACCGGGCGGTGGCGGCGGCGGACACCGTGCTGACCCCCGACGGCTGGGCGTTCTCGCACTTCTTCGAGGGTCCCTACGTGGCCTCGACCGAACGCGCGCTGCGTCAGGCCGAGACGATCCCCCAGTCCTGCCAACCGCGCCTGCTGTCGGTTCCAGGCCTGTACATGCTCACGCTGTGGCTGCACGGCGACTGCGCCGCGGACGCCGCCGCCGGCCACCCCGCCGCCACCGACCTGCTGGTGCCGCTGGCGCCGACACCTCCCGGCATCGCGGCCCACCGCCCGCACCGGGTAGCCGAGCTGCTGCCGGTCCTCACGCACCGGATGACGCCGACGCGGCTGCTGCGGTCCCCAGCCTGACGTGTCCGGCTCACACACCCGCGCGGACTAGCCCCATCCGGCCATGCAGAACCATCCGAAATGACAGTGTGGTGGAGATGAACCGTCCGCGCGGGTGACGCGTCCTCAAGCTGTGAGAAGCGGTGCTGCTGAATACCTGCGGATCGACGCCCGTGGGGCAACACTGGATTCCGACCGACTTACACAACGGGGGGCGGCAATGAACGACGCTTCACGCCGCGGTACAGACAAGACAGCTCACTCACCCATCACGACAGACCGAGAGAACCGAGCCATGTGTCAGCACCAGCCACCGTGCCCGTCAGCCGACTCCGCCGACCGGGAATCCGCCCGTCTCGTGGCGCATCACCCGGAACAGGGCTGGAGCCTGCTGTGCAACGGCGTCGTCCTCTTCGAGGACACCGGTGAGCTCCTGCCGGACGGTCAGGCCATCGCCCCGCACCGACCCGTCGGCGCGGGCCTGATGACCGTCGCCTGAGCACCGACCGGGCGGTGGGCGCCACCACACCGCCCGGTGACCCCCGGGGCCGGCCCGCGGACACCCCCGCGAACCGGCCCCGACGCAGGTCCGCGGACGGTCACGGTGCGCAGCCCCTCGTACGACCGGAGCAGGGCCACGGTCACGGACGTCGCACGCCGCGCGGGCGTCTCGGCAAGCCGGCCACCCGTACGGCGCTCCCCCGGTCCCGTGGCCCGCGCCCCACGGCCTCCCCCGCCGGACGCCCGGCACGGCATCACCCCGGTACGGGCCACCGTCGGCTCGTCCTGACCACGCCCGGAGCGCACCGCCCCCGGCCTGCGCCCTATCGTGACCGGCATGCAGTCCTACACGATCGGCCAGGCGGCGCGGCTGCTCGGCGTCAGCCCGGACACCGCCCGCCGTTGGGCCGACGCAGGCCGGATCACCACACACCGCGACGAGGGAGGACGGCGGCTCATCGACGGGCGCGACCTCGCCGCGTTCTCCGTCGACCTCGCCCGTTCCGGCGACATGGACGAGGAGACCCCGTACACCTCGGTCCGCAACGCCTTCCCCGGCATCGTGACCGCGATCAAGCTCGGCGACGTGGCGGCCCAGGTCGAGATTCAGGCCGGCCCGCACCGGCTGGTCTCCCTGCTGACCCGGGAGGCGGTCGAGGAACTCGGGCTGGAGGTCGGCATGGAGGCCACCGCCCGCGTGAAGTCGACAAACGTCCATGTCGACCGAGCATGACCCCGCCCCCGCGCCCCCGTACGAACGCACATGCCAGCCGTTCCACACCCTCAGCTCGCTCATGCGATGTTCCAGGTGACTTCTGCCTTGCAGATGCGGAAGTATGATGCGGACAACGAGGAGCCCGTCGTGCGCCCGGCCGACCGAGCCCGTCCGACTCCCGCCCCCAGCGCCGAGAGGGAGTGTCCCGTGATGACCCGTTCCGTACGCGGGCCCCGCCACGCCCGCCGGGCCCTGCGGGTGACCGGTGCGGGGGCCGCCGCCCTGCTGGCCCTGAGCGCGTGCTCGTCGTCCTCCGGCGCGGGTGCGGACTCGGATGCCGCCGGTTCCTCCACGTCCGCGAAGGTCTCCGGCCAGGTCACCGTCTTCGCCGCGGCCTCGCTCAAGGAGAGCTTCACCGCGCTCGGCGAGACGTTCGAGCGGCGGCACCCGGGCGCCCGGGTCACCTTCAACTTCGCCGGCAGCGACTCCCTCGCCGCCAGCATCACCAGCGGCGCCCCGGCGGACGTGTTCGCCTCCGCCAGCCCGAAGACCATGACCACCGTCACCGACGCCGGGGCGGCGGCCGGCACCCCGTCCACCTTCGTGCGCAACCAGCTGGAGATCGCCACCCTGCCGGGCAATCCCGAAGGGATCTCCTCCCTCGAGGACCTCACCGCGTCCGGCCTGAAGGTCGTCCTGTGCGACAGGACCGTGCCGTGCGGCGCCGCGGCGCAGAAGGCGCTGGAGGCCGGCGGTCTGCGGCTCAGCCCCGTCTCGTACGAACAGGACGTCAAGGCCGCGCTGACCAAACTCGAGCTGAAGGAGGCCGACGCGGCCGTCGTCTACAGGACGGACGTGAAGGCGGCCGGTGACAAGGTGGCGGGCGTGGAGTTCCCCGAGTCGGCCAAGGCCGTCAACGACTATCCGATCACCCTCCTAGAGGAGGCCCCCAACGCGGACGCGGGCAAGGCCTTCATCGAGCTGGTGAAGTCCCCCGAGGGCCAGAAGGTGCTCACCGGCGCCGGGTTCCGCACGCCATGACGAAGCGCGCGCCGGCCAGGTCCGCGGGGACCGGGGCCGACACCGTGACGGGACGACCGCGCCGCGTGCGCCGCGAGGGTGTCCGCGCGGTGCCCGTGCCGCTGCTGGTCCCCGCCCTCGTCGGCCTGGCCTTCCTGCTGCTGCCGCTGATCGCCCTGCTGGTTCGGGCGCCCTGGCGCGACCTGCCCGACCAGCTCGGCAGCCCCGAGGTGTGGCAGGCCCTGCGGCTGTCGCTGCTGTGCGCCACCTCGGCGACCGGACTGAGCCTGCTGATCGGGGTCCCGCTGGCCTGGCTGCTGGCCCGGGCCGAATTCCCCGGCCGCGGTTTCGTGCGCGCGCTGGTGACGCTGCCGCTCGTGCTGCCCCCGGTGGTGGGCGGCGTGGCACTCCTGCTGGCGTTCGGGCGCAACGGCGTCGTCGGCCAGTGGCTGGACGCCTGGTTCGGGATCACGCTGCCGTTCACGACGACGGGCGTCGTGCTCGCGGAGACGTTCGTGGCGATGCCGTTCCTGGTCATCAGCGTGGAGGGCACCCTTCGGGCCGCCGACCCGCGCTACGAGGAGGCCGCCACCACGCTGGGCGCCTCCCGGTTCACCGCGTTCCGCCGGGTGACCCTGCCGCTGATCGCCCCCGGCATCGCGGCGGGCGCCGTCCTGGCGTGGGCGCGGGCACTGGGAGAGTTCGGGGCGACGATCACGTTCGCGGGCAACTTCCCGGGCCGGACCCAGACCATGCCGCTCGCGGTCTACCTCGCCCTGCAGAACGACCCGGCGGCGGCGATCGCCCTCAGCCTGGTGCTGCTGGCGGTCTCCATCGCCGTACTGGCCGGTCTCCGGGACCGCTGGATGAGCGCGTCGTGACGGCGGGACGCGGCCGTCCGGACCGGCTGGACGAGGACGTCATGACGGAGACCGACCGGCCGGCCGCCGTGGCGGACCCCCGGGAGCGCGCGACCGACGGCGGCCTCGACGCCCGGCTCGTCGTGGACCGCGGCGCCTTCCGCCTGGACGTGGCGCTGACCGCCGCGCCCGGCGACGTCGTCGCGCTGCTCGGTCCCAACGGCGCCGGCAAGACCACCGCCCTGCGCGCGCTCGCCGGCCTGGTCCCCCTCACGGACGGACATCTGCGCCTCGACGGCACCCCGCTGGACCGTACGCCGCCCGAGTCCCGCCCGGTCGGCGTGGTCTTCCAGGACTACCTGCTCTTCCCGCACCTGACCGCGCTCGACAACGTGGCCTTCGGCCCGCGCTGCCGGGGCGCGACGAAGGCGCAGGCGCGGGCCCTCGCCGCGGCGTGGCTGGACCGCATGGGCCTGGCCGACCACGCCGGCGCCAAGCCGCGCCGCCTGTCCGGCGGCCAGGCCCAGCGCGTCGCCGTCGCCCGGGCCCTGGCCACCAACCCCCGGCTGCTCCTCCTGGACGAGCCCCTCGCCGCGCTGGACGCCCGCACGCGCCTGGAGGTCCGGGCCCAGCTCCGCCGTCATCTCGCCGAGTTCGAGGCCGTCGCCGTCCTGGTCACGCACGACCCGTTGGACGCGATGGTGCTCGCCGACCGGCTGGTCGTGGTCGAGCACGGCCAGGTCGTGCAGGAGGGCACCCCGGCCGACATCGCCCGGCGGCCCCGCACCGACTACATCGCGCAGCTGGTCGGCCTGAACCTCTACCGCGGCCGGTCCGACGGCCACACCGTACGGCTCGACGCCGGTCCCGCCGTCACCACCACCGAGGACCTGTCCGGTGCGGTCTTCGTGGCGTTCCCGCCCGGCGCGGTGACCCTGTACGGAGAACGTCCCACGGGCTCCAGCGCCCGCAACCTGTGGCGCTGCCGGGTCGCGGGCCTGGAGACCCACGGCGACCAGATCCGCGTGGACCTCACGGGCGAACTCCCGCTCGCCGCCGACCTCACCACGGTGGCGGCGGCCGAACTCGGCCTCCACCCGGGCGCGCCGGTGTGGGCGACGGTCAAGGCGACGCAGACCCACGCATACCCGGCCTGACGCCCTCACGGGGCTACGGTGCCCCCATGAGCCTGAGTATCCGCAACCAGCTCCCCGGCACCGTCACCGCCGTCACCCGGGGCGAGGCCATGGCGACGGTCGGGATCCGCCTCTCCGGCGGGCAGGACCTCACCGCGGCGATCACCCGGGACGCCGCCGACGAGCTGCGGCTGGCCGCCGGGACCGCCGTCCGGGCCCTGGTGAAGTCGACGGAGGTCGCCCTGGCCACCGGCCGGACCGACGGTCTGTCCATCCGCAACCGGCTGCCGGGCACGGTCACCCGCATCGCGCTCGGCGAGGCCATGGCGGCCGTCCACGTCACCATGGACGACGCCGAGCTCACCGCCGTGATCACGAAGGAGGCGGCCGAGGACCTGGGCCTCTTCGTGGGCTCCGACGTCGTCGCCCTGATCAAGTCGACGGAGGTAGCGCTCGCCACGGCGCGGCAAGGGTGAAGGCCCCCGCCCCGGAGGCGGTTTCTAGGGGCCTTCACCGCGGCCTGGTCAGTCCTCGTAGGCGTCCAGCGGCGGGCAGGAGCAGACGAGGTTGCGGTCACCGAAGGCCTGGTCGATGCGGCGCACCGGCGGCCAGTACTTGTCCGCGGCGACGACACCGGCCGGGAAGACGGCCTCCTCGCGCGCGTACGCGTGGTCCCAGTCGCCCCCGAGGGCACCGGCGGTGTGCGGCGCGTTGCGCAGCGGGTTGTCGTCCGCGGACCAGGCGCCGGAGCCGACCTTGTCGATCTCCGCGCGGATGGCGATCATGGCGTCGCAGAACCGGTCGAGCTCGGCCAGGTCCTCGGACTCGGTCGGCTCGATCATCAGCGTGCCGGCCACCGGGAACGACATCGTCGGCGCGTGGAAGCCGTAGTCGATCAGCCGCTTGGCGACGTCGTCGACGCTCACGCCGGTCGCCTTGGTCAGCGGGCGCAGGTCGATGATGCACTCGTGCGCGACCAGCCCGCCCGGACCGGTGTACAGCACCGGGAAGTGCGGCTCCAGCCGCTTGGCGATGTAGTTGGCGGACAGCACGGCCACCTGTGTGGCCCGCTTGAGCCCTTCGCCGCCCATCAGGCGGACGTACGACCACGAGATCGGCAGGATGCCGGCCGAGCCCCACGGCGCCGCGGAGATCGGACCGACGCCCGTCTGCGGACCGGCCGCGGGCTGCAGCGGGTGGTTGGGCAGGTACGGCGCCAGGTGCGACCGTACGGCCACGGGGCCGACGCCGGGACCGCCGCCGCCGTGCGGGATGCAGAACGTCTTGTGCAGGTTGAGGTGCGAGACGTCGCCGCCGAAGTGGCCCGGCTTGGCGAGGCCGACCAGGGCGTTGAGGTTGGCGCCGTCCACGTAGACCTGGCCGCCGGCGTCGTGCACCTGGGCGCAGATGTCGGCGACGTGCTCCTCGAAGACGCCGTGCGTGGAGGGGTAGGTGATCATCAGCACGGCCAGCTCGTCACGGTGCTGCTCGATCTTGGCCCGCAGGTCCTCGACGTCGATCTCGCCGTCCTCGGCGGTCTTGACGACGACGACCTTCATGCCGGCCATGACCGCGCTCGCGGCGTTGGTTCCGTGCGCGGAGGACGGGATGAGGCAGACGGTGCGCTGGTCGTCGCCGTTGGCGCGGTGGTAGGCGCGCACGGCGAGCAGTCCGGCGAACTCACCCTGCGACCCGGCGTTCGGCTGGAGCGACACCTTGTCGTACCCGGTGACCTCGGCGAGCCGCTCCTCCAGCTCGCGGATGAGGGTCAGGTAGCCCTGCGCCTGCTCGGCGGGCGCGAACGGGTGGAGCCGGCCGAACTCGGACCAGGTCACCGGCTCCATCTCGGTGGTCGCGTTGAGCTTCATGGTGCAGGAGCCCAGCGGGATCATGCCGCGGTCCAGCGCGTAGTCGCGGTCGGCGAGGCGGCGCAGGTAGCGCAGCATCGCGGTCTCAGACCGGTGCTGGTGGAAGACGGGGTGGGTCAGGAAGTCGTCGGTGCGCAGCAGCGCCTCGGGCAGCGACTCCCCGGTGACCGCGTCCAGCGCCTCGATGTCGCCCTCGACGCCGAAGGCGTTCCACACGCCGCCCACCTGCGCGCGCGTGGTGGTCTCGTCGCAGGCGAACGACACGTGGTCGGCGTCCACGAGACGCAGGTTGATGCCGTTCTCGCGGGCGGCGCCCACGACCTCGGCGGCCCGGCCCGGCACTCGCGCGGTGACGGTGTCGAAGTAGGAGCCGTGCACGATCTCCACGCCGCCGGCGGCGAGGCCCGCGGCAGTGATCGTCGCGTAGCGGTGCGTGCGCCGCGCGATGGCCCGCAGCCCCTCGGGCCCGTGGTACACGGCGTACATGCCGGCCATGACGGCCAGCAGCACCTGCGCGGTGCAGATGTTGCTGGTGGCCTTCTCCCGGCGGATGTGCTGCTCACGGGTCTGCAGGGCGAGGCGGTAGGCCTTGTTGCCGTCGGCGTCCACGGAGACGCCCACCAGGCGGCCGGGCAGGCTGCGCGCGAACTTCTCGTGCACGGCCATGTAGCCGGCGTGCGGGCCGCCGAAGCCCATCGGCACGCCGAAGCGCTGGGTCGTGCCGACCGCGATGTCCGCGCCCAGCTCGCCGGGCGGCGTCAGCAGGGTGAGGGCGAGCAGGTCGGCGGCGACGGTGACCAGCGCGCCGAGCTCGTGCGCCCGCTCGACGACCGGCTTGATGTCGCGAACGGCACCGGAGGCGCCCGGGTACTGGATGAGGACGCCGTTGATCTCCCGATCGGCGACCTCGGCCGGGATGCCCTCGGTGAGGTCGGCGACGACGACCTCGACGCCGGTCGGCTCGGCACGGGTCTGGAGCACGGCGATGGTCTGCGGCAGCGCGTCCGCGTCGACCAGGAAGAGGCCCTTCTTGTTCTTGCCCATGCGCCGGGACAGGGCCATCGCCTCGGCGGCGGCGGTGCCCTCGTCGAGCAGCGAGGCACCGGAGGTGGGCAGGCCGGTGAGCTCGGCCACCATGGTCTGGAAGTTCAGCAGGGCCTCGAGGCGCCCCTGGGAGATCTCCGGCTGGTACGGCGTGTACGCCGTGTACCAGGCCGGGTTCTCCATGACGTTGCGCAGGATGACCGGCGGGGTGAAGGTGCCGTAGTAGCCGAGGCCGATCATGGAGTCGAGGACCTGGTTGCGGTCGGCGAGGGAGCGCAGCTCGGCCAGGACCTCGGCCTCGGACCGCGCGCCCGGCAGGTCGAGAGCGTCGGCGTTCTTGATCACATCGGGCACCGCGGCGGCCGTCAGCTCGTCGAGCGAACCGTAGCCGACCTGCGCGAGCATCTTGGCCCGGGCCTCGGGGTCGGGGCCGATGTGGCGCTGCTCGAAGGGGGTTGCCTGTTCGAGCTCGGAGAGCGGCGTGCGATGGGCGGTCATTGCGGAGGCCTCCTGGTCTGACGCGACCTTCGAGGGGCACCACGGCGCGGGTACCCGGACGGCCTCCCCCTCTGTCATCTCGACCTGAGAGCTTCACCGGGCCGCCCGAGAGCTGCCGGCTTTCACCGTCGGTGAGAGCGGAAGCCGTCGACACCCGCCCTGCTTTCCAGAGTGACCTCGTCCGTGCGGTACGTGGGCCTGAGAGATTCCGGGGAGGATTTGCTCCTTCGGCGCCTCCGATGCTGTCTGGAGGACTCTCCCGCACGGGGTCAGCAGCCGTTTGTCAGCCTACCAGCGAGGCCGCCGCACGACGCTCGAGTGGCCGAGCGACCATATCTGCTCTTTTGTAGTACTTACGGATGATTCGGCGGCTGGTGTGCGACCCCAGTGCGACCAAGTGGAGGGCCCGTGCGTACTGACATCGACCCGCGCAATCTGATCGGCCGCAAGGCGTTCGACCGCAACGGCACCCGGATCGGCACCGTCGACGAGGTCTATCTCGACGACGCCACCGGCGTCCCCGAGTGGGCGGCCATACGCACCGGCCTCTTCAGCAGGGACGCCTTCGTGCCCCTGGAACCCAGCGAGCTGGTCGACGGAACCCTGCGCGTGCCCTTCGACCGGTCCCTGATCAAGGAGGCCCCCGACTTCGGCGTCGGCCGCCACCTCTCGCCGGAACAGGAACTCCAGCTCTACCACCACTACGGCCTCGACGTCGCCGCCCCTCCCCCGCTCCCCGACCGCGACTTCGGCAAGCTTGCGGGCAAGGGTCCCGAGGAGGGCTGACCCGCCCTCCGCCGGAGGGCCCCTCAACCGGGCGCCGGGTGCACCGAGCCCGCGGGGCCGCCCACCTCCGCGTCGGCAGCAGGTCGCGCCTCCCCGGTCGTGTCTCCCGCGTCCTCGGGTCTTCGTGCGACGGGCCGGACCAACGGGAGCGGGTCCGCCGGCGACAGGTCCGGGTCGTCCACCGGAAAGGTCCGCACCCGGCCCCTTGGCGAGTACGGCGTCTCGAACCGCACGGTGACCCGCCCCAGCCCGCTGCCCTGCACCCACCCGTGGCCGTACTCCGCGTGCCGCACGTCGTGCCCCGGCGGCCACCGGCGCTCGGCGGGCGCCGGAGGGTGCGCCTCGGCGGCCCCGGCGTCGGGCTCCTCGGCGTCTTCGCCGGCCCGGTCCCCGGCCGCCTGCGCGAACAGGTCCTCCTGCGTGTAGTCGGCGAGCCCGCTGACGCCGACCCCGAGCAGCCGCACGCCGCCCGTGGTGTCCACCGAGTCCAGCAGCCGGGCCGCCGCCTCCCGTACCACCGCCGGATCGTCCGTGGGCCCCCGCAGCGTCTCGGAGCGCGTCAGCGTGGAGAAGTCGTACCGCCGCACCTTGAGCACGATGGTCCGCCCGGACAGCCCGGACCCGCGCAGCCGTCGTACGCACCGGTCGGCCAGCCGCCGCACCTCCGAGCCGACCCGCACCCGGTCGTGGATGTCCACGTCGTACGTGTCCTCGACCGACACCGACTTGGTCTCCCGCTCCGCCACCACGGGCCGCTCGTCACGGGCCAGGGCCATGGCGTACAGGGCGTGCCCGTGCGCCTTGCCCAGGAGCCGTACGAGCTCGTCCTCGCCGGCCTCGGCGAGCTCGCCGACCGTGGTGATCCCGGCCCGCCGCAGGTGGTCACCCGTCGCCGGTCCCACACCGGGCAGCGTCCGGACGGACATCGGCTGCAGCATGGCCCGCTCCGTCCCCGGCCTGATCAGGACCAGCCCGTCGGGCTTGGCCTCCTCCGAGGCGATCTTGGCGAGCATCTTCGAGGCGGCCAGCCCCACCGATCCGGTCAGGCCGGTGACGGCCCTGATGTCGGTGCGCAGCTTCTCCCCGGCCAGCCGGGCCGCCTCCGCGTCGGCGGCCGCCCCGCCGGCCTCCAGGTCCACGAAGGCCTCGTCCAGGCTCAGCGGCTCCACCAGCGGCGACAGCGCGCGCAGCAGCCGCATCACCTGCTCGCTGATCGACCGGTAGAACTCGAAACGCGGGACGAGGTACGCCGCGTGGGGGGCGAGCCGCCGGGCCTGGCCCATGGGCATCGCCGAGTGGACACCGAAGACCCGCGCCTCGTACGAGGCGGTGGCGACCACCCCGCGCGGCCCGAGGCCGCCCACGACCACGGCCTTTCCGCGCAGGCTCGGCTTGGACGCCTGCTCCACCGAGGCGAAGAAGGCGTCCATGTCGAGATGCAGGATCGTGGGCGCGGTTCTCACATCTCCGATGCTGCCCTACGCCACTGACATTGCTCCGCCCGCGTGCCGCCGTGCGATGCCCCGCCCGCGTGCCACGGTGCTTCAGACGGCCCGGTTGCGGCGCCGCGCCAGCTCGTCCGCGGGGTTGTGCCCGATCAGGGTCTCCCCCGTGTCGATCCGCTCCCCGTGGAGCTGGGACAGCGCGCTCTCGACGTCCCGCCAGACCACGCCGACGGCGATTCCGAAGATGCCCTGGCCTCCCTGGAGCAGGGCGTGCACCTCGTCGGGCGACGTGCACTCGTAGACCGTGGCACCGTCACTCATCAACGTCATCCGCTCCAGGTCGCAGAAGCCGCGTTCCTTGAGGTGCTGGACGGCGCCACGGATGTTCTGGAGCGACACCCCGGTGTCGAGGAACCGCTTGACGATCTTCAGCACGACCACGTCACGGAAGCTGTACAGGCGCTGTGTCCCGGACCCGTGCGCGGGCCGCACACTGGGCTCGACCAGGCCGGTACGGGCCCAGTAGTCCAGCTGCCGGTAGGTGATCCCCGCGGCCGCACAGGCCGTCGGCCCGCGGTAGCCGATCTGCTCGGACGCCATGGACGCCGCCCCTCCGCTGCTCGGCACGGGAGCCGGTCGCTGCGGAGCGTGGCCGGCCGCGTCACCGTGCTGGGAATACCCCCCGCTCACGCGGAACCGAGAGTTCGGGGAAGGGTACGGGCCGCTCGTCCCGAGACTGTGCCCGGGACCACCCCCAGCCGTACCGTCGCCGCTGATTCTCACGCCGACCTCCGTCCTTGACCTGCCTCCTCGACGGTAGGCAGTCACCAAGGGTGCGTCAACGATCGCCACACTCGGCACGCCGAGTGATAATCACCCTACGAGTGGTTTCACGTGCCCCATCGCGGGGAAAGGCTAGCCGAATGTGCCCGGGCGGGGCCCGTCCGGCGCCCTGGAGAGTCTCGGCGCCCGCCTCTCACTGGTTGCTGGTTCCGAAGTCCTCCGGCGAGATCTGGTCGAGGAACTCGCGGAACTTCTCCACCTCGTCCTCCTGCTCGTCCGGGATGGCGATGCCGGCGTCGTCGAGCACCGTGTCACTGCCGTAGATCGGCGTTCCGGTGCGCAGGGCCAGCGCTATGGCGTCGGACGGCCTGGCGCTCACCTCGACCCCGCTCGCGAAGACCAGCTCGGCATAGAAGACCCCGTCCCGCAGGTCCGTGATGCGCACTTCCGTGAGCTCCTGGCCGACGGCCTCCAGCACGTCCTTGAAAAGGTCGTGGGTCAGTGGCCGTGCGGGAGCCATGCCCTGCTGGGCGAAGGCGATCGCCGTCGCCTCCCCAGGTCCGATCCAGATGGGAAGGTAACGGTCGCCTCCCACCTCGCGCAGCAGCACGATCGGTTGGTTGGAGGGCATCTCGACCCGGACACCTACGACATCGAGCTCGTTCACACAGCAACCCTAGGCCGTGCCCGGGACGTTTGGGTAGTCGGGCCGGGCACGGGTGGGAGATCCGGGTCCCGGAGCCGCCCGTTTCAGGGCAGGCGCACGCCGAGGGCGGTTTGCACCAGCGCCGCGTGCAGCTTCACGGCCAGCCCCGCCAGCTCCTTGGTGCGGGCCTCCGCGTGTGCCCTGGTCTGAGGGTTGCGGTGGCGCTTCAACGGGGCCACCACCTGGTCCACGAGTCCGGCCTCCCGGTCGGCGGCGGCCTTCATGACCCGCAGGTGCCGCGGCTCGATCCCGAACCGCCCCAACTGGACGACGAGCGAGGCGACGGTGACCGCCTCGGCGTCGTACGCCCCGTCGGGGAAGGCGGCGACCAGGCCGTAGGACTCCCACTCCTTGAGTTCCTGCTCGTCGATCCCGGCCGCGGCGAGCAGCTCGTCCCGGCCGATCCGGGCCGCCGTGGGCCCCTCGGCGGGCTCCGGCACGGGCTCCCCGTCCCGTTGCCTTCCCAGCGTCGGCAGCGGCACCGCCTCGCCGCGTTCCATGGCGTCCAGGTGCTCGCGGATCACTTTCAGCGGCAGGTAGTGATCCCGCTGCATGCGCAGCACCCGGCCGAGGCGCTCGACGTCGTGCGCGCTGAACTTGCGGTACCCGGCCGGGGTACGCCGCGGCTCGACGAGGCCCTCCGACTCCAAGAAGCGGATCTTGGAGATGGTGATGTCCGGGAACTCGTCCCGCAGCTCGTTCAGCACCGCGCCGATGCTCATCAGCCCAGCGTCCGTGGCGGCGGTACCGTGGCCGGCACCGCCGCTCGGTGTTTGAAGCATGGACCTTCCCTGGAGGTTCCCCCGGGCCGGAGCCCGGGGGCGGGTCAGTAACCCCGCTGGCTCGCGTAGAAGACCAGCCGGTACTTGCCGATCTGCACCTCGTCACCGTTCGACAGGGCGACCTGGTCGATGCGCTCGCGGTTGACGTACGTGCCGTTCAGGCTGCCGACGTCGGCCACCGTGAACGAGCCGTCCGGACTGCGGCGGAACTCCACGTGCCGCCGCGAGACCGTCACGTCGTCCAGGAAGATGTCGCTCTGCGGATGACGCCCGGCGGTGGTCAGCTCGCCGTCCAGCAGGAAGCGGCTGCCCGAGTTCGGGCCGCGGCGCACGACCAGGAGCGCCGAGCCCAGCGGCAGCGCGTCGACGGCCGCCTGCGCCTCCGGTGAGAGCGTCGGCACGGCCGTCTGGCCGGTGGCCTCGGCGTCGTACGCCTCCAGACCGGAGATGGAGATCGTGGAGGTCGTCTCGGACGCACGCTCCGGGACCGCCCCCGCACGCAGCGGTGCGCCGCAGTTGGAGCAGAAGCGGCTGTTCTCCGCGTTGCGGTTACCGCACCTCGTACACACCAGGGCCGACATGGACGGATCCTCCTGCCGCGGCTGCCCCGCCGGGGCATTCGACGCGTACGGGCCGGGGGCGAACCCTCCACCCGCACCTGAGGCCGACGGCTGCCCGAAACCTATGCCGCCGGACTGCGCCGGGTCCACGGACGGCGCGCCCGGGCCAGCCACCTGGTCCCGGTACATCGGGCGGCGGCCCTCCGCGTCGGGCTGTGCACGATGGCGAGCGGTCGCGTTGTCGCTGCCCTCTCGCGCGCTCTTGCCGAACAACTTCGCAAACAACTTCACGGGCGATTCCCCTTGACCGAAACAGACCCGCCCGTGGGGCAGGACGAACCCTGACTGAACGTACTGACCGACCCGGACACCTTCACAACGTCCGTCTCCACCAGACAGTTTCCACCACGCACCACCCAATCGGTGCGCCGACCCCCCGCAACCTCATGCCCTCGCCGGACGCCCCCCATGCACCACCGGTTCACCGGGAGGACGACCGAGCGTAGTCAGGCCGCTTCGCTGCTCGCAAGGCGTCCACGACGATCTTGCTCGACCGCTCAACAGTAACCGTGGCCTGTTCCTTCTCCAGAGTCTGCACCACGCCTCCCGGGATGTTGAGGGCTGGTTCGAGGTCCTGCGGCTTGCCGATGACCTGGAAACGATAGGGCGCGTTGATCTTGTTCCCGTCGACGCTCACGCTCTTGTCGGAGTCCGTGAGGTACGTGCCCGCCACCACCCGCACATCGTTCACCTGGATCGCCTCCGCGCCCGCCGCGCGCAGCTCCTGGATCGCGTCGAGCAGCATGTCCGCCTCGACCGTTCCCTTCGTGTCCTCGACCGTCACCGTGATACCGGGCCCCTGCGCGGCCACGGTGCCCGCGAGGATGCCGAGTTGCCGCTCCTTTTCGAGTGTCTGCTTGCGGGCCTCCTCCGCCTGGTCGGAGCTGTTCTCCAGCTCGTCGCGCTGCTTCTCGAGACCCTGCTTCTCGTCTTCAAGACGCTGAGTACGGTCATCCAGTTCATCGAGGATGCGGACCAGATCCTCCTGCCGGGCGCCGCGCAGCGCGCTGTCGCCTTCGCTGTTCGACGCCACCTGGACCGCGAGGCCGAAGCCGAGGCCGAACAGGAGCAGCGCGACGATGAGTTGGGCCCGGGTGAGGCGCGGCGGCCACAGTCCCTTGACGAGCCGCTGCCGACCGGTCGGACCGGGCCGGTCCCCCGACGGGTCCGGCTGCCGGTCCGCCCCCGTGGCGCCGCCTGTCCTGGCAGCGCCTGCCGGGACGTCCGCGGCCGGGGACCGCGCCGGCCGAACCTCTTCGGGGAGCTCCCTGCGCAGCCTGTTCGCGGGCTGCTGATCCTGTTCGCTCATCGGCCTCACGCCCGGAACACGTGCCGGCGGATCGCCGCGGCGTTGGAGAAGATGCGGATGCCGAGGACGACGACGACACCGGTGGACAGCTGGGCCCCGACGCCCAGCTTGTCGCCCAGGAACACGATCAGCGCGGCCACGACCACGTTCGACAGGAACGACACCACGAAGACCTTGTCGTCGAAGATGCCGTCGAGCATGGCCCGCAGTCCGCCGAAGACGGCGTCCAGCGCCGCCACGACGGCGATCGGGAGGTACGGCTCGACGGCCGCCGGCACCTCGGGCCGGACCAACAGGCCGGCCACGACTCCCACGACGAGGCCCAGTACGGCGATCACGATGTGCCCTTCTCGGTTATCGGCTGTGCTGTTCGTACGATCACGCTCGGTGCGGCCGGCAGCTCCAGGTCGTCCACGACGGACAGCGCCGTCCGGATGCCGTAGCTCTCCTGCAGGGCATGCAGGTAGAGCCCGTCGGCGCTGTCCTGGAACCGGGTGCTGAGCCGCTCACCGTCCCCCACCGCGAGCACCGTGTACGGCGGCACCAGCGGCCTGTTGTCGACCAGTATGGCGTCACCCGCGGCCCTGATCGCCGAGAGCGCCGTCAGCCGCTGCCCGTTGATGGAGATCGCCTCGGCCCCCGACTCCCACAGGCCGTTGACCGTCCGCTGCATGTCCCGGTCCCGCACCCGGCCGGTGTCGGAGAACCCGGAGGTGCCGCGCGGCTGTCCGTCACCGTCCGTGGCGACGTCCTCGGCGTCGTCCACGACGAGCTTCACTCCCGGGCCGTGCACCGCGACGGCGCCCGCCAGGACGCCCACCAGGTCGGACCGGTCGCCGTCGCCGCTCTTCGCCAGCGCCTCGCGCTGCCGCGCGCCCACGTCGGCGCGTAGTTCGTCGACGCTCTCCTCGAGCTCGTCCGCCGCCGAAGTCTCCCCCTCGATACGGTCGATGAGCTCCTCACGCTCCTTGGCGACGACGGGAGCGGCGACACGGGCCTGGGCCGCGCCGACCGTCACGACCAGCGCCGCCAGCACCAGGCCGACGGCCAGCCCGAGCTTGGCCCGCAGGGTCCGTGGCATTCCGGCGACGCCTTCGGCCTTCTTCCGCGCGGCCGCTTCGGCGTATCCGTCGTCGAGGCTGTGGTCCATGACGCTGGTGATCAACGACATGGACGCGTCCGGGCGCGCGGGCCGCGTGGATGTGCTCCGAACGGGGGGTTGCTGCGGCATGCCGCACATCGTCGCACGCCGCGGCCGCTACCTCCGAACGGCCCCACCGGCGTGCCGGACAGGCCCCCTTGGGGACACGTGTCCGGCACGCACGCGTGCGGTGCGGTCTACCGGCCCGCGCTGTCCACCACCGCGGACCACTCGTCGAGCAGGGCCTGCGCGGAGGCGTCGTCGGGCCCCTCGGCCCACAGGTGGGTGACCGCCTCGGCCGGGTCGGGCAGCACCATCACCCATCGCCCGTCGGTCTCCACCACGCGAACGCCGTCCGTGGTGTCCACGAAGCGGTCTCCGGCCGCCTCGACGACCCGCCGCATCACCAGGCCCTTGACGGCCCAGGGGGTGGCCAGATCGCGCCTGAGGACGTGCGCCCGCGGGATCCGCGCGTCGATCTGGCTGAGCGTGAGCTGCGTCCGCGCCACCAGGCCGATCAGCCGCACGAAGGCCGCCGTACCGTCGTAGACGCTGCTGAACTCCGGGACGATGAAGCCGCCCTTGCCGTCGCCGCCGAAGATGGTCCCTTCCTCGCCCCCGACCCGTGTCAGGTCGTCGGGTGAGGTGGTCGTCCACTCGACCTGGGTGCCGTGGTACGCCGCGACCTGCTCGGCGATCCTGGTGGTCGTCACCGGCAGCGCGACGCGGCCGCTGCGCCGCTCTGCCGCGATCAGGTCCAGCATGACCAGCAGCGCTCGGTCGTCCTCGATGATGCGCCCCTTCTCGTCGACGAGCGACAGCCGCTCACCGACCGGGTCGAACCGCACACCGAACGCGGCCCGCGAGGACGCCACGATCTCTCCCAGCCGCACCAGCCCCGACCGCCGCATGTCGGCCGACTCGGTCGGCCGGGACTCGTCGAGACCCGGGTTGATCGTCAGGGAGTCGACGCCCAGTTTCCCCAGCAGGCTGGGCAGCACCAGTCCCGCGCTGCCGTTCGAGGCGTCGACGACCACCTTGAGCCCGGACTCGGAGATCCCCGTGGTGTCGACGTTCCGCAGCAGCGACCCGGTGTACGAGTCGAACACGCTGGACGGGAAGTGCAGGTCCCCGATCTCCCCGGGGAACGCCCGCCGGTACTCCTGCCGCGCGAACACCCGGTCCAGCTTCCGCTGGCTGCCCTGCGAGAGGTCGGCGCCCTGTCCGTCGAAGAACATGATGTCCACGGAGTCCGGCACCCCGGGCGTGGTCCGGATCATGATCCCGCCGGCACTGCCCCGCGCGGTCTGCTGCCGCGCCACGGGCAGCGGTACGTTCTCCAGGTCCCGTACGTCGATGGCGCTGGCCTGCAGCGCGGAGATCACCGCCCGCTTCAGCGCCCGGGCACCGCGGGAGTGGTCGCGGGCCGTGGTGACGGTTGAGCCCTTCTTCAGCGTGGTGGCGTAGGCGCCGGCCAGCCGTACGGCCAGTTCCGGCGTGATCTCCACGTTCAGGATGCCGGACACCCCGCGGGCGCCGAAGAGGTGCGCCTGGCCCCGGGACTCCCAGATGACCGAGGTGTTGACGAAGGCACCGGCCTCGATGGTCTTGAACGGGTAGACCCGCACATTGCCCTGCACGATCGATTCTTCACCGACCAGGCACTCGTCACCGATGACTGCGCCGTCCTCGATCCGCGCGGCACGCATGATGTCGGTGTTCTTGCCGACGACGCAGCCCCGCAGATTGCTGTGCGGTCCGACGTACACGTTGTCGTGGACGACGGCCTTGTGCATGAAGGCGCCGGTCTTGACGACGACGTTGGAGCCGACGACCGTGTGTTCCCGGATCTCGGCGCCTGCCTCCACCTTGGCGTAGTCGCCGATGTAGAGGGGCCCGCGGAGCACGGCGTCGGGGTGCACCTCGGCGCCCTCGGCCACCCATACGCCGGGTGAGATCTCGAAGCCGTCGATGTCGACGTCGACCTTGCCCTCGAGGACGTCGGCCTGTGCCTTCACGTAGCTCTCGTGCGTGCCGACGTCCTCCCAGTAGCCCTCGGCGACGTAGCCGTAGACGGGCTTGCCTTCCTTCATCAGCTGCGGGAAGACGTCACCGGACCAGTCCACGGGCACGTCGGGGTCGACGTAGTCGAAGACCTCGGGCTCCATCACGTAGATACCGGTGTTCACGGTGTCCGAGAACACCTGGCCCCAGGTCGGCTTCTCCAGGAAGCGCTCGACCTTGCCCTCTTCGTCGACGATGGTGATGCCGAATTCCAGCGGGTTGGGCACACGCGTCAGACACACGGTGACGAGCGCGCCCTTCTCCTTGTGGAAATTGATCAGGTCGGTGAGGTCGAAGTCGGTCAGGGCATCACCGGAAATGACGAGGAAGGCGTCGTCCTTCAACGCCTCCTCGGCGTTCTTGACGCTTCCCGCGGTACCGAGTGGCTTCTCCTCATTGGCATAGGTGAGCTCCATCCCGAGCTCCTCACCGTCACCGAAGTAGTTCTTGACCAGCGAGGCCAGGAACTGGACGGTGACGACGGTCTCGTTGAGCCCGTGCCTTTTGAGCAGCCGCAGTACGTGCTCCATGATCGGCCGGTTGACCACCGGCAGGAGCGGCTTGGGCATGCTCGAGGTCATGGGGCGAAGGCGCGTGCCTTCGCCGCCAGCCATCACGACGGCCTTCATGTCGGAAGCGTCCTCCTGTAAGAGACGACGGTTAAGCCGACTTCCCCCGTCCAGGGTCCCGCACTTTTCCACCGCGGGCCATCCGGCCACCGGGACCACACATTCGGCGGGTTCAATCGGCCGTGGTGTCCGCACGTACCAAGCGGCGGACCTGCACCACGTAGAGAACACCTGCCCACCAGTACAGGGTTGTACCCCATCCGGCGAACGCCCATCCGAAAACAGCAGCGAGTGACGCGATCCACCCGGTTCCGTCACTCAGCAGAAGCAGCGGGAAGGCATACATGAGGTTGAAGGTGGCGGCCTTCCCGAGGAAGTTCACCTGCGGCGGCGGATAGCCGTGACGCCGGAGGATGGCCACCATCACCAGCAGGACCGCTTCCCTGGCAAGCAGTACAAGCGTCAACCAGAGGGGGAGAATCTCGCGCCAGGTGAGGCCCACCAGCGTCGACAGAATGTAAAGCCGGTCGGCTGCCGGGTCCAGGAGCCGGCCCAGGCTGCTGATCTGGTTCCAGCGACGAGCGAGCTTCCCGTCCAGGTAGTCACTGATCCCGCTCAGCGCCAGCACCAGCAGTGCCCAGCCGTCGCTCTTCGGCCCACCGAACTCCGGCCTGAGAATCAGCCACAGGAAGAGGGGCACACCGACGAGGCGCGCCATGCTGAGGATGTTCGGGATGGTGAGGACCCGGTCGGTCTGCACGCGGGTCTCCTGGACCTCCACGCGGGAGCCTCCTGGGGTAACGAGCGAATGATGCTCCCTGACCTTACCTCAACGCAAAAAAGCTCTGACTCCCGGGCTGTATGCCCGGGAGTCAGAGCTCTAATAATTGTTCGGCGGCGTCCTACTCTCCCACAGGGTCCCCCCTGCAGTACCATCGGCGCTGTAAGGCTTAGCTTCCGGGTTCGGAATGTAACCGGGCGTTTCCCCTACGCTATGACCACCGAAACACTATGAAACAATCAACCGCACCACGCACATAAAACGTGGGGTTGTTCGTGGTTTCA
>NZ_JAGMUE010000958.1:0-628 GCF_019049165.1 Streptomyces sp. AC627_RSS907 | reverse complement strand
GGTCGTCGCGGTCCCCGGGGACGAGGAGGGCCTGGACCCGGCGGCCGTGGAGGCGGCCGTCGTACGGGAGCGGCCGAAGCTGCTCTACACCGTGCCCACCTTCCAGAACCCCACCGGCCGCACCCTGAGCGCCGTCCGGCGCCGGGCCGTCGCCGAGGTCGCCGCGCGGCGCGGGCTGTGGGTGGTCGAGGACGACCCGTACGGCGAACTGCGCTTCGAGGGCGAGCCGGTGCCGTGGATCGCCGCCTTCGCGCAGGACGCGGGCGCCGCCGACCGCACGGCGCTGATCAGCAGCTACTCCAAGATCATGGCGCCCGGGTTGCGCCTTGGCCTGCTGCGCGCGCCGGCGCCGCTGCTACGCGCCTGCAACGTGGCCAAGCAGGCGGCCGACCTGCACACGCCGACCGTCAACCAACTCGCCGCCGCCCGCTACCTCGCCGACAACGACCTCGACGCGCACCTCGCCCGGGTCCGCGGCGCCTACCGCGAGCGCCGGGACGCGCTGATCGCCGGGCTGCCGGACGCGCTCCCCGCCGGCTCGCGGTGGAACCGGCCGCAGGGCGGCATGTTCGTCTGGGCCGCGCTGCCGGCCGGTTGGAACGCCACCGAGGCGCTGCGCGAGGTGGTC
>NZ_JAGMUE010000957.1:0-643 GCF_019049165.1 Streptomyces sp. AC627_RSS907 | reverse complement strand
CGCCGCCTGCCGGGGTCACAACGTTCATGGTCCACGCTCCTGGTGGTGGGTGAGGTGTGGAGCCAGCCTATCCAGGGCCGGGAACAGACGAAGAACCCCGTCCAACCATCGGACGGGGTTCTTCGTGTGGCGATCAGCAGGTGATCAGGAGGGGTCAGTGGTGACCGTGGCCGCTCGTGATCTCCTTGTACTCCTCGACGGTGGGCTTGGCGATCTGACTGTCCTCGCCGTACAGGCCCTTCGACAGCTTGACGCGGAGCTTCTCGGAGCGGGTGGGCTTGCGCACCACGCCGTTCTCGTCCACCTCGGGCTCCAGCTCGAGCGGCTGGTACTGGTCGTGCGCCGTGAGCGTGTGCAGCTGGTCCGACGAAAGCGGCTCGTGCACCTCGATGAACTCGCCGTGCGGCAGCCGCTTGATGATGCCCGACTCGCGGCCGTGCAGCACCTTCTCCTTGTCACGGCGCTGCAGACCCAGGCAGATCCGCTTGGTGACGATGAACGCCACGACCGGTGCGACGAAGAACGCGATGCGCGAGAACCAGGTGATCGCGTTGATCGACAGGTGGAAGTGCGTGGCCCAGATGTCGTTGCCACCGGCGACCAGCATGGTCAGGTAGCTGACGCACCACGCGACACCGAAGCC
>NZ_JAGMUE010000956.1:0-625 GCF_019049165.1 Streptomyces sp. AC627_RSS907 | reverse complement strand
GCCTACCACCAGATCCGCGAGGACCTGGAGGAGCAGGGCGTCCTGTTCCTGGACACCGACACGGCGCTCAAGGAGCACCCGGAGATCTTCCAGGAGTACTTCGGCACCGTGATCCCGGCCGGCGACAACAAGTTCGCCGCGCTGAACACGGCCGTCTGGTCCGGTGGCTCGTTCATCTACGTTCCGCCGGGCGTCCACGTCGACATTCCGCTCCAGGCCTACTTCCGTATCAACACGGAGAACATGGGCCAGTTCGAGCGGACGCTGATCATCGTCGACGAGAACGCCTACGTGCACTACGTCGAGGGCTGCACCGCCCCGATCTACTCCTCGGACTCGCTGCACAGCGCCGTTGTGGAGATCATCGTCAAGAAGGGCGGCCGGTGCCGCTACACGACGATCCAGAACTGGTCGAACAACGTCTACAACCTGGTCACCAAGCGCGCCGTGGCCTACGAGGGCGCGACCATGGAGTGGGTCGACGGCAACATCGGCTCCAAGGTCACCATGAAGTACCCGGCCGTCTACCTGATGGGCGAGCACGCCAAGGGCGAGACGCTGTCCATCGCCTTCTCGGGCTCGGGCCAGCACCAGGACGCGGGCGCCAAGATGGTGCACATGGCGC
>NZ_JAGMUE010000955.1:0-631 GCF_019049165.1 Streptomyces sp. AC627_RSS907 | reverse complement strand
GTCCACGGTCTCGAAGGTCGCCTCTCCGCGGGTGACGGCCGCGTGCCGGGCGGCGACCTGGGCGACCCAGTCGGCCGCGACGGCCGTCCTGCGGCTCGACCGGGTGCTGCCGATGATGATGGCGATTCTGAGCATGGGTCTCTCCTCGACTTGATGTCCAGGCGCAATGACGTACCGCGGTGCTGTGCGCCTCAGCACGAGTTAAAGTACAACGCTCGCGGTAATTAGTAAAACGCTCGCTGCAAAAAACTTGGAGGACCCAGCGTGACCAGTCAGAACACCGCAGCCGGACGCCCCCGAGGCAGGTCGGCGGACAAGCGGAAGGCGATCCTCGGCGGTGCGCTGACCGTCTTCGCCCGGGACGGCTACGCCCGGGCCAGCATCGACGCCATCGCCGCCGAAGCCGGGGTCTCCACGCGCACCATCTACAACCACTTCGGGGACAAGGCCGAGCTGTTCCAGGCCACCATCCGGGAGAGCGCCACGCTGGCCGCCGAAGCCCAGCTCGCCATCATCGACCGGCACCTGCGCAAGATCACCGACCTGGAGGCCGATCTCCTCGACTTCGGCCGGGAGTTCACCGCCCCGATGACCGGCACGCACGCGGCGCACTTCGCGCTCGTACGCCAGG
>NZ_JAGMUE010000954.1:0-569 GCF_019049165.1 Streptomyces sp. AC627_RSS907 | reverse complement strand
CAGCGTGGCAGTGATCACCCACGACGCGTCGGACGGCTCGGCGTCAAGGAGGCGCGGGAGCTGCGGAATGATCGGCACGACCAGCGTCTGCATGAGCGACACGACGACGCCACTCAACGCGATCACACCCGTCACGACGCCCGGCCCCACCGTACGGGGAGAGGTGGCTGACAACGTGGGAACTCCTTGCCCGAAGGGGCGCCGGCGAGGGCGCGCTGATGGGTGGGGGAGGGGTTTGGGTGCGGGTTCGGGTACGGGGCCGGGCCCGGCAATCGAGTCCGAGCCACGCCGCCGGACACACACGGCAGGTCCGCCCGGGCACCCCGCACGCAGCCCCCAATATGCACAGTACACACAATATGCATAATGCACAATGACGGTCAGTGGCGCCCCGAAACCGTGCGCCCATCGGCGATGATGAAACGAGCGAACCGAACCGGGACGAAACCGAGGGCAATCGAGGCATGAGCGACCAAGAGCAGCGGCTGAGCGACCTGGAACGAGAGATGACCCTGCTCTCCCGCCACTTCGTCGCCTCACGCGGCCCCCGCATCGGCCAGAGCCTGGAC
>NZ_JAGMUE010000953.1:0-553 GCF_019049165.1 Streptomyces sp. AC627_RSS907 | reverse complement strand
GTCGCGGACGAGGCCACGACCGTGGGCACGGCGTACTGCGGTGGGCTGCTGTGGGCTCCGGTGGAGCCCCCGTATAGGTGGTCTAGAGGAAGCCGTGCACCGCTGAGCCAGGACTGCGGTTGGCGGCGGTGCCGGGGCGACGCCCGTGCGCCGGACTACGGGGTGGGTGACCGGCAGCGACTCGGGGGTTCGGCCAGACATAGTGCTAAAAGGGGCGAACCCACCGTGAGCGATAACGGTGTGCACTCGATCCGTTACTCTCAAGCATCGGTAAACGAATCGTAATCCCAGGTAAAGGCCGCACGGAAGAGGTTCCGATCGGCCGCGCCAGTCATTCCACCTATCGAGTGAGTGCCGGTTTAGGAAGTCTCCTCGCTTCTTACCTATTAGATGACTTATGAGGTGTTTGCCCGCTTCTCTGTGGGCGCTCAGAAGTCAGGAAGCGAGGCGGCAGATGACGACTGCACGCAAGGCCACGGCGGGGCTGTTCCTGACGGCGATACTCGTCGGGATAGCCGGCTGCTCCGGCGGCTCAGGGGACTCCGACGCGGAG
>NZ_JAGMUE010000952.1:0-684 GCF_019049165.1 Streptomyces sp. AC627_RSS907 | reverse complement strand
GGTGTCCATCGACCCGCCCTCCCGGCCACGGCTACTTCCCAACCAATGGTCTACGGGCCTACCTTATGACCTTCGGACGCACCGACAGGAGGCACGCCCGTGGCAGTTCGCACGCCCCCGCTCTCGGTCGACGAGTTGCGCAGGCTCGTGGCAGCCGGCGATATCGACACCGTCGTCCTCGCCTTCACCGACATGCAGGGCCGACTCCAAGGCAAGCGGTTCGCGGCCCGGTTCTTCCTCGACCAGGTGCTGGAGCACGGCGCGGAGGGCTGCACGTACCTGCTCGCCGTCGACGTCGACATGAACACCGTGGACGGCTACGCCATGTCCTCCTGGGACCGTGGCTACGGCGACTTCGCCATGCGGGGCGACCCGGGCACGCTGCGCCGCATCCCCTGGCAGCCGGGCACCGCCATGCTCATCGCCGACCTCGGCTGGCACGACGGCGCCCCGGTGCCCGCCTCGCCCCGCCAGGTGCTGCGCCAACAGCTCGACCGGCTCGCCGAGCGCGGCTGGAGCGCCTACGTGGGCACCGAGCTGGAGTTCATGATCTTCCAGGACAGCTACGAGGAGGCGTGGGACGCCGCGTACCGCGGACTGACCCCGGCCAACCAGTACAACGCCGACTACTCCGTGCTCGGCACCGCCCGGGTGGAGCCGATGCTGCGCCGCATCCGCCTGGAG
>NZ_JAGMUE010000951.1:0-659 GCF_019049165.1 Streptomyces sp. AC627_RSS907 | reverse complement strand
CCGCACCAGCCGCAAGGGCCGCGACCTGGCCGCCAGACCGTACGCGGCGCTCGCCTTCTACTGGCCCGAGGTGGGGCGCCAGGTGCGGGTGGCCGGCCGCGTGGTGACGGCCGGGCCCGAGGAGAGCGCCGCCGACCTGCGCCGGCGTTCCCCGGGCGCCCTCGCCGCGGCGCTGGTCGGCCGGCAGAGCGAGGTGCTCGACGCGTACGAGGAGTTGGACCGGGCATCGGCCGCCGCCTGGGAGCGCGCCCAGCGCGAGCCGGACGCCCCGGCCCCGACCTGGACGCTGTACGTCCTGGACCCGGAGGAGGTCGAGTTCTTCCAGGGCGACGAACACCGCCGGCACGTACGGCTGCGCTACCGCGCGACCGACGACGGCTGGACCCGCGAGCTGCTCTGGCCCTGACGGGCGCGGGGGCTCCGGCCGCCGGGCCGAGGTGTGCGAGCCGGACTGGGCGCGGCCCGGTTCGCGGGTCGGACGGGCCGGACGGGGCGCGGCCCGGCTCGCGGGTCGGACGGGTGCCGACTCGCGGACCGGGCGGGGCCGCCAGGGCCGGTGCGCGGACCGGGCGGGTCGGCTAGGGCGTGCGGGCGGGCCCGAGTACGCGGGGCACGGCGCGAGCCGGCACGGGAACGGCGCGAGCCGGCGGGCTCAGGAG
>NZ_JAGMUE010000950.1:0-607 GCF_019049165.1 Streptomyces sp. AC627_RSS907 | reverse complement strand
AGAGCGGTATGGAGCTCTCGAAGATGGGGCCGCCGCTGAAGAGCAGCACTGCGACGATCTCCCGGCGGCGGCGTCCGGAGAGCTTTCGGGCGGCCTCCGGTACGGTTGTGGAGTCCTGGCTCATGGAACTAAGCCCCCCTGGGTGGTCGCGTCCTCTCGGTCCTGCACGTTTCCCCTCGGTCCTGAACGGTTCCCCCGCCGGTCATGGCCAAGATCGAATCTACTGTGTCGCGTGTGGTCACCGTGACCAGTTCACCACTCGCCCGTAAGTCGACATGACAACTTGGCGTAAAGCATTCGATCACGAAGCGTTGCACTCGGAGCGCCTGTAGGGAAGTGCGCCTTTCGCCGATGCCCACTCCCCGTAGGGGGTACGGACCCCCAACACTCCTTTCCTAGCTGGTCAGACGCGGGTTTGAGGGGGTCTTCGGCAACAGGGACAACTTGTTCCGAAGTTGGCTGAAAACAGTTGGCCGCAAACGTACGATCGCGTCAGTCGACGGGCGTATGCGCTTCGGACGGGGCGTCAACAACGGGCCCAGCGGGTGCCGTACGGGTCCTTCCACGGCACACCCCGCGCCGACGCTCATCGGTCATCCGCGCCGCC
>NZ_JAGMUE010000949.1:0-620 GCF_019049165.1 Streptomyces sp. AC627_RSS907 | reverse complement strand
GACCCGAGCCGGGTGCTGGCCGCGGCCGAGGCGATGCTGTCCGGACCGGAGCCGGTGACCGCGCTGTTCGCGGGGAACAACCGGGTCACGGTCACGGCCGTACGCGTGCTGGCGGCCCGGCCCGGCCGGGCCGCGCTGGTCGGCTTCGACGACTTCGAACTCGCCGACCTGCTCTCCCCCGGGGTCACCGTCGTGGCGCAGGACGCGGCCCAACTCGGCCGCACCGCGGCGAACATGCTCTTCCGCCGCCTGGAGGGCGCCGACGAGGAGCCCCGACAGGTCGTGCTGCCCACCCGGTTGATCGCCCGCGGCTCGGGCGAGATCCCGCCCGCACACCGCGTGACCTCGTAGCGGCCGACCCCGGCAACGGCGCGGCCGGCTCCGGCGGACCGCGCGGAGGAGGCCCTTCCGGACTCCCTCGCTAAGGTTCCCGACATGCGTCTACCCACCGAAGCACCACGCTCCCCGGTCACCCCGGACGACCTCGAACAAGCCGTACGCCATGCCGTCACCACGCTCCGGCAGGCGCCCGCCGCCGCGTGGGAGAGCAAGGCCGGCACGCTGGAGTGGGACTGCTGGGAGACCGTGGAACACCTCAGCGACGACCTCTTCGCCTACGC